>JALHSR010000306.1 GCA_022865315.1 Methanotrichaceae archaeon
ATGTGAGCAGCCAGATCGCGATGTATATAAACGATCAAAAGATGACTACTAAATTATCCAGTTTTTCGCTTGAGCAAAATCGATTTGCTCAGCGACATTATTTAGTTTTAATAGTTAAATAAATTATTTTTTTTATCTCATTATTTTTTAACACATATCCTTGAAAAAACAAAGATTTTTATGTTTGAACTAAATACTTTCAATAAATTAAGACTGGGGCATATATTTAGCAGTCATGGGGGGAAAGGGAATGGCATATAGTCTACTTCTCCTGAATAAAATGGAGCAAAAGAATCAAGGGAGTAGAATTTGGATTAATTTAAGTTTCTATTTTCTTGTTCTTGGTTTATTGCAGGCGAAAAATTTTTGCAATCATCATCTGCCAACGTTGTTAAATTTTAGGAGAGTTTAGGGACATGACTAATGATAGAATAGTCCAGAGTATTTCGGTTTTGTCAGAGAATCTTGCTGAAACAAGCAATTATGATCCTAAAATGCTCGAAAAATTCTCGAATACTGCTCCGGATCCTCTCTCCGGCTTTATTCGAGCCGTGTTATCTTCTGATGGGAAGATGATGCATCTCAAGCTCAAGGAGCTTTCGGAATACGCGGCCAAAGCTAACCGTTTCCAAACCTGGTTTGATTTGGGGATATTAGCGCATCGCTTATTTTTCACTCAAAAGGCTGAAGAGTTTCTCAACCTTGCCCTTGTAAAAGCGGAGGTGGATGGTGACAGCAATAATGCTGCACTTATTTTGAATAGACTTGGCGAGATTTATGTTGAAATAGAAGATTGGGATGCGGCAATCGATTGCTTTATCCGCGGCTTGAATCTTGTTGAAAGGACTAATAATCAAGAATTCGCTATAATTCTATTAGGCAATCTAGGCAACATCAATCTTAGAAATGGCGATTATGAAAAGGCTCTTGAATGCTTCCAGAAAAGCCTGAATGCGATTAATGAGGGTTATGCAGAAGATAATCTTGCAGAAGTTCTGAACAATCTAGGGCTGGTCTATCTGATTATTGGCGATCTGGCTTCCGCTGAAGAATCCTACAAACAAAGCCTAGGCGAACTGGAGCGGCTAGGAAATAAGGCGGGGGTCGCTAAAGTATTGGGAGAACTTGGGTCAATCTCAGAGATTAATGGAAATTGGAGGCAAGCATTGGATCGTTATGAAGTAGCGATGCGACAAATGGATGAATTGGGCGATCAAGAGGGGCTAGCCAGGATGATTGGCAATAAAGCCAAAGTCCTCCATCAGATTGGTCAGTGGAATCAAGCCATGGATTGTTATGAAGAAAGCTTGAAATTACTCGAAATGGTTGGCGATCTGAGGGGGATGGCTATGACGCTCAATAATATGGGATTATCCTGCAAAGAGAAGGAGGATTGGGACAGATCCTTAGCTTTCTTCCAAAGGTCGTTAGATCTCATGGAGCATCTAGCTGATTCTCAGGGAACCGCGTGTGTTTTATCGAGTCTAGGAAGTATCTATTATTGGAAAGGGGCGCATGACGATGCTATCGAGTGCTTCAGCCGAAGCTTAGTGCTTAGGGAATCCATGAATGAGCTTCATGAAGCGGCATCTACCCTAAACAATTTGGGTTTAATTTATTCTGATTGCAACGATCTGAAAGAGGCAGCTAAATGCTATCAAAGAGCTTTAGGAATTGTCAGAGAAGTGGGCGGAGATATAGATGAAGCCCAATGTCTATCAAATCTAGCCAGTATAAATCAGCTCCAAGGAGATTTGGAGAAGGCTAAGGAACTTAATTATCAGGCACTAGGGATCCAAGAAAAAGTTGGCGACAGTATCGGAGCCTCGCAAACCCAGAACAATTTGGGCTTAATCTATCAGCAGATGGGCGATTTTAGCCTTTCAATGGATTGTTTCAAAAAAAGTCTGGAAGCCAAAGAACAGTTGGGTGATATTAATGGTTATGCCACGACTCTGACAAATTTGGCCAATGTATATCACTTAAGCGGAGAATGGAATGAGGCCATCGGCCATTACAAGATGGCCTTGGAAGCCTTTGAGAGTTTGAGAGACGTTCATGGGAAATCTGTGGTGCTTAATAATCTTGGAAATCTCTATGCAGACCTAAACGATTCTTTACAGGCAATAAAATATTATACAAATAGTCTAGAAGCGAAAAGGGCTCTCAAAGATAGACGGGGAGAATCCACCATTCTAGGAAATTTGGGCAATGTATACCTTCTACAGGGGCGTTCTGATAAGGCCAAAGAGCATTACGAAGATAGCCTAATGATTTTTGAAGAATTAAATGACAAGAAAGGCGAAGTGAATTCGTTAATGTGCCTTGGAACTGTTTATGAGGTTCGGCATGATTGGAAGAATGCTGAAATTTATTTTTCAAAGTGTCTCAAAATCTTCGAGAACTTGAAAGACTGTCAAGGTTTTGTGAATGCTTTAGACAGATTAGGAGCTTCTTTTTGTCAACAAGGGTGTTATGCAGAAGCGATCGATCTATATCGTCAAGCTGTGGAGACTCTCAGGCCTATGGAAGATAATAAGGGAGTTGCAGTCGTCCTATGTCGATTGGGAACACTTTGTGCTGACCAAGGAGACTGGAATGGAGCCGTAATTAGCAATGAGGAGAGTCTTGAGATCTTAGAAGAGATAGGTGATATCTATAGTCTGGCTGTAGTTCGGAACAGCCTGGGCAACATTTGTTTCCGTCAAGGTGATTGGACTAAAGCGCTTGAACATTATAAGGAAAGTCTGGCAGGCTTCGAGCACATTGGCGATCAGAGAAGATCGGCTTCCGTCTTGAGCAATATTGCCAGCATTTATATCAACACTGGTGAATGGTCTAATGCTTTGGAGTGCTATCAGAAGTGCCTAGGCATATTTGAAGTGCTAGAGGAACCCCAAGGAGTAGCTCAGATTTTTTCCAGCTTGGGTCTTCTTTATTATAGAATGGGTGAGTGGGATTTAGCATTAGAACACTTTAATCAGGGTTTGAATATCCAGGTCCATGGTGGCGATATCCAAATTGTTGCTGAGTTGCAGAGCAATATTGACATAATAAAAAGGTCCCGCGGTGAAATCAAGGCAAATATTGACGATAATTTGAGGCAACTGCGTGAGCTAGAAAATGAGGGTGATCTCAGCGCAAGAGCGGAGGCATTAGCAGCGATTGGAGACTCCTATGCTGAGAGATACGATTGGGAAAAAGCAATAACAAGCTACCAAAAGAGTTTGACCATTTTTTCTGAGCTAAATGATATTTTTGGAGAAGCTCAGACCTTTTTCAATATGGCCCTTGTATATAAAGAGATTGGAAATTGGGACAAGGCAATAGAGATACTAGGAAAAAGCATAAACATCTTCCAAAGCTTGAACGCAGTACCATACTTGGCAATAGCAAAGTTAAATCTGGCGTACATCAAGGGCTTGAGTGATTCTGAGAAGGATGCTGAAGAAATGCTCCTTGACTCTATAACGACATTAGAGGACTTTGGCGCAAATCTCGATCTTTGCGAAGCTTATATTGCTGCAGCCAGATTCAAGTTTCATGTCGACATGCCAATAGAGGCCAGGTTTTACTTATTACGGGCTGAAACATTAATTCAAAGATTAGATTTTAAAGTTGTTAAAGCCAGGCTGTACAATTTATGGGGCGAGATCTATCAATTCGAAGGTAATCGTGGCGAAGCAGAAAATAATTACCAAAACGCTCTGATTTTGGCCAGAAAGCTCGACAATCTCTTCGAGGAAGCCAGGGCTTTACGCAATTTAGGGTATTTGGCTTTGAAAAATGAGGACCTTAAAGAGGCAGAGTTAAGGTTTGATGATTCTCTTAAAATTTCTGTAAAGCTCAACGCGGTTTATGACGTTCTATGTCTATATTGCGATATCGCCCATCTTTTCGTGGCTCTAAAGAATTATGAAAAGGCAGAAGAAATTGCGATTATTCTAGAGCGGGAAGCTTGGGCCTTGGGCCACCACCAAATAAGTATCATTGCCTTATCTATTTTGTCAAAATGCAAGATTAGAACTGGCCAATTGGATAAAGCCCAGCAATACTACTGCGATGCATTGCGTCTGGCTAGCAGTCTGGGTGATGGTGCCTATTCCAGAACAATCACTCAACTTCTTCGCAAAGTTAATGATGAAATAGAGGACCAATCTATCGAAAGGCCCTATAGCACTACCGCTCCAATACAGAAATCCATAAAGTCAGAGATTCAAAAGAGAGATTTTCGGAGTCTGCTTCAGGCACTTTCGGTTTTAGATGATACGGAACTTAAACATTAGACCACATGACGCTGGGAAGAAAGCTCAATTTCAGATCTAGCTCTGCCAGAGAGTGACGGATGTTCGGTTGTCTCATAATAGCGTCAAGTTCGTGAAGTTTTGAGATAACATCCCAGATTCTTGCTTCTTTGTACTCACTCCTAAATTGAACCGGGGAATAATAGATCTCTCCATGCGTATTGTTGGTCTCCATTCCAAAGAAATCTTTGGAATAAACTCCTTTGAATTGCTCAATTATTGGTTTATATATAGCTTTAAGTGCTGGCACATAGAAATCTTCTAGCACCTTCTGTAGCATGCGATTCTCAACGTCCGCAAGCCTCAGCCTTATATACCCCTGACCGTGGATGTAACCAGAGTAATATATATTGTATTTCACCCTCGACCTCAAATCGGTTCTCAGTGCAAATG
>JALHSR010000307.1 GCA_022865315.1 Methanotrichaceae archaeon
CCCTCTAGAATGCGAGGAGTGAATGTGATGAGATTGCGAGTCGACAACAGTATGCTGATGGCAAAGAATTTATTCTAAATGGTTAATGTTCCTGGAAAAATGAGGATTAGACTTACCTATAAGATGAGAATAAAACTCAATTTTTAGTGATTTATACCGTAAGGCTTACAGTATGCAACAAAAGTCAAAGAGGGGCAGCAAAGCAAAGAGCTCCATTAAGTCCAATATCAGAACCCCAATAGTGGTAGTTATGGGACATGTGTACCACGGCAAAACTACGTTCCTCGATAAGGTCAGGGGCACCACAGTGGCCAAGCACGAAGCCGGCCTTATTACTCAACATATTGGTGCCACGGAGGTCCCTCTTGCCATTATCCAAGAGTTTTGTGGTGCCCTTTTTGGAGCCGAGATCTTGGTTCCTGGGCTATTATTCATCGATACTCCGGGCCATCATGCATTTACCTCGTTAAGGAGCCGCGGTGGTTCGTTAGCGGACCTGGCTGTTCTGATTGTGGATATGAATGAAGGTTTCCAGCCTCAAACCATCGAATCTTTAAGCATACTTAAGCGCTACAAGACACCTTTTGTGGTCGCAGCCAATAAAATGGATAGAATCCATGGATGGCGATCAACAGAGAATGCACCATTCGCTAGGACGCTAATATCCCAGAACGAAAGAGTAGTTGAACAGCTTGACACTAGAATATACGAATTGGTTGGCGAACTCTACAAATATGGTTTCTCAGCAGATAGGTATGACAGGATCAGAGATTTTACTCGAACTGTGGGCATAGTGCCAATCAGTGCTATCACTGGCGAAGGTGTGCCAGATCTGTTGATGGTATTAGTCGGATTGGCTCAAAGATTCTTGAAAGATAATTTGGAGATTTCATCCACTGGACCGGGGGCAGGTACTATACTGGAGGTAAAAGAGGAACGCGGGTTGGGAACGACACTGGATGTTATCCTCTATGATGGAGAGTTCAAAACAGGAGACACCGTAATTCTTGGCACGAACCGAGAGCCAATGGTAACCAAGATACGAGCCTTACTTAAGCCTAGGCCATTAGCGGAAATTAGGAGCGATGAAAAATTCATGCCTGTAAGGCATGTAGCAGCCGCTTCAGGTGTTAAAGTGGCCGCTCCAAAACTGGAGAATGCCCTTGCTGGGTCAACCATACGAGTAGTCAGGCTTTCAGAGGATATAGAAACAATTGCAGAAGAAATTAAGTCCGAACTAGAAGCAGTAAGAATAGATACAGAGAACGACGGCGTAATTATTAAAGCGGATACCATTGGCTCATTGGAAGCCATAGTAGGAGAGCTGAAAGCTAAGAATATACCTATACATTCGGCAGACGTAGGACAGGTATCACGAAGAGATGTAATAAGAGCCGCAGCTTTCAAGGATAATTTTCTTTCAGTTATTTTGGCTTTCAATGTGGATATACTGCCTGATGCGTTTTTAGAGATTCAAAAAAATAATGTGCCAGTCTTCAGCAGCAATATTATCTACTCGCTTATTGAAAATTATGAGAGCTGGGTGGAAGGACAGAAAATGCGTATCGAGCAGGAACGCCTTGAAGCTGTGATTAGACCAGGTGCAATTCGCATCATGCCCGATTGCATCTTCAGGCAATCTAAACCGGCAATAGTGGGAGTTCAAGTTATCGGCGGAGTTATAAGGACTCAAGTGACCCTTATGAGGGAAGATGGAGCTGTTGTCGGTACTTTAAAAGAAATTCAAGAACGAAATGAAAACTTGTCATCAGCTACGGTAGGCCAAGAGGCGGCGATTTCTATTGAAGGACCAACCGTCGGTCGACAAATCCATGAAGGCGATATCTTATATATCAACATCCCTGAGAAGCATGCTCGAATTGTAGAACAAGAACTTAAGCCTAAACTATCCGAGGATGAACGTGAAGTACTTGAAGAATTCCTAGAAATCAAACGAAAAAAAGAGCCTTTTTGGGGGAGATGAACTCCAAATTCAATGTTCGAATCTGGATTCAATCTGGATATTTATATTTATAAATACATCCGAAAATTAAAAAAAGACTATCAAGAGCTAATTTGACAGCAAAATTAAATATAGAATGTTAGCAAGAGATTTGATCCGCCGTTGGGAGGTTGCGTTATCATTGAGACATTAGAAGCTATTCTGGTCCCTATGATAGCTGTTGCCTTTGCAGAAATGGGTGACAAAACTCAGCTATCCATTCTGCTCATTTCTTCAAAAACTAGAGGCTATTTCAAGTTGTTTTTGGGCGTCTTTTTTGCATTCCTAGTTGTCGATGGCCTGGCCATTGCGCTGGGTTATTGGATAACAGGTCTGTTGCCCACCTGGCTTGTAGGATTTATATCAGGCACAATTTTTATTGGCTTTGGTATAATGACCTTAGCCAACAATAAAGAAAAAGAAGAGGAGGAGACCAGATTCACGAATCCTTTCGTAACAGGTTTCTCGCTGATCTTTATTTCGGAATGGGGAGATAAGACGCAAATAGCTTCAGCATTATTTGCCACAAAGTATAATCCTTGGTCAGTTCTAATCGGCGTCATAATTGCTCTTAGCTTGTTGTCGATCATGGCTATCTACTTGGGCAAATATATATCTGGCCGAATTGATAAAAAAGTTATCACTAAAATTGCTGGGATAATCTTCATAATTATCGGTATTTCCTTTATATTCTCGGCTATAAATTTTTTTGCAATCGCCGATATTTTGTCTTTCTCTTGAAGTCGTAAGCAGAAAAAGATGCTTCCGGAACATTTCTCACAGTAACCAGCCTCAGAGATACTGTTTCTGGAGGAAGATAATGAATTTGACCTCAACAGGAATATTGCACTGAGCTTTTGCATAAATGCACGCCAACGACCAGTCATAACAGCAATGGCAGCTTTATTTTTAAATTCGTATATCTAAATATTAATTTAGACGATTCCATGAAATCTTAACAAATACCGTCGGATCAATTATAGACAATTTTACTCCATGAAGATACCTGGGATGCGGAAAAAGTGAGTTTCGAGTTCATGGAAATTTGAAATTTGGCAATCTAATTAAGTCTTCAAACTTACTTAAACACCTCGCCCGCCTCTTTATACCAAAGCAATAAATCTAAATGGCTGAGGGGTATTCCTACTTCCTCTGAAAATATCTTCATTTTCTGCTCAATTTCCATATATGTCTTCCTACCGAGCGAAAATGGCACAGATTCCACGACTCCTAAACGGTTTAAGTTCCTCAATATATGCCGATCCAGTATCGCTAAATCCTCGCCTAGTCCAATATTTCTTAGGAAATGGCTTGCCTCTTTATAACCCAACCCTTTGACATTCAAAACAAGCCATCCACGTGCCAATTGAGGACTCTCAAATCCTGCGAGGATGGATCTCAAAGAACCGTTTGAGAACATCACTTTTGCAAGGCAAATGTATTCGGCTTTTTTCTGACTGAATCTAACACCTACAAGCTCTTCTTCGACTTCGTTGGATTCGCCTTCCAGCAGAAGACACTTTCTTTCCAGTCGGAGAACCGCTCGCCAACAGATCTTGGCTCTAGATTGAGGCGTTAGCAGGCAAAATGTTAATTCTCGGAAGAGATCTTCGTCGCTACCAGTCTCCCAAAGCGTCCTGAAATCTCTCAACCTAGATACGATCTGACCTCTTACGGGTAAATAGAGTTCATTTAACTCTGTTTTGCGATTTCTCTTGAGTTCGACATCAGAATCCATCCGCTTTACTGGGAGATGCTACTCTTATAGAGTTTGTGAGCCGATAAATTGATAGAAGCTTCAATCATTGCGAATATCCTTCTTTCTTAATTTAACCTTAATACGAGATTATTGAACTATCAGATATCCTTTGCCTTCCTAGCAATATAATCGATTTGGGCTTTCGAGGAGCCAAATATGAAGAGAGTTAGCCTATGCCAATTCCCAAGCGACCCCTTAAATATTAAGGTTATCTAATACTAGATCTATCCGCATATTCACACTCTTGGTTTCTGCAGCAGGGACATTTATTGACACAATTAGCACTGAACTAGGATTCTCATCTGAAGGTTGATGCATCCGAACGATACAAGAACAACAAACGACAGAAAACCGAGAAAATTAAGCATGACAATTTCTTTTCTAATGTGGACCTCCCATCATTATCAATAGATTCCTCACGAAGCAAGTCAGCATAACGACCTTTGTAAATAAAGGCTTCTTTTTGTCTGGACTTCTTGATGAGCTTATAATTGCGGACTAATCCAATCGAAAAGACCTAACGTCTTTAGTCCAATGTATATCATTAAGCATATAAAAATGTATTTCACTTGCTCACCAGGCAATCTATGAGCAAACCTTACTTCAAGTTGAGCTGCTGGCACACTATTTCCAGCAAGAAGAAATAATTGAAGAAGATTAATATAGCCTACAGAATAGGGGGGAAGTTCCGGGATTCCCAGTCCGTTTAAGGCGTATGAAAATATTCCACCAATGGAGTTCAGTGAAACGACCCGAATGGACGTTCCTATTGACTGGATCATACTCAGGCCAAAGACTGCGAACATTATAGGCACTACAATAATGCCACCACCAATTCCGCTAAGACCTGAAAAGAAACCGGCAATAAAACCCAAACCAACATAATAAAATAGATACCCCTCTCCAAAAATCGAATTTGATAAGTTCGACTTAGTTGGTCAGTTTAGATAAATTCTTTGTCTTCAAAGATTAATATACGAAAAAATAAACGGGAAATATCTGTTTTGGTTAAAAGTCATTAATAGGTCCTATTAAGCTGATTATAGTATACCGAAATACATAAAATAATGTATTGCTAAATATATCCATATGAAGGGGGAAATCATCAGAGTTGAGAGGGCTGGGGAACTGGATGAGAGATTAAGAGTAGAAACAGATAACGGTATCAAAATCAAGCTCA
>JALHSR010000308.1 GCA_022865315.1 Methanotrichaceae archaeon
AAGCATGAAGAAGCTCATATCTGATCAATGGAATACCCTCTCATGTTCGATCAGTTATGCCAAAGGCTGGATACGGAGATTCTTAGTGCGAACTGACTACAATACATCTAATTATTAGAAGTTGTGCGGATGACTATAATTAACTCTTATGCCCGAAAACAACAGTATCAAATGATTGTTCAAATTATGATTTAGCAATCTAGCTACCTTATTTATTGGAATCGAACTAAATGGAAATTTACGTAATGAGCATCGGGTAAAATATAGAATTTGAAAACACTGGAATATTTCAATCGGCATTAAATAATAATCTGGAGAAGTGCAATATCATGGCTGACGAAAAAGGTTCGAAGAATAATGAGGAAGATTACCTAACAGAAGCAGAACGAAATAAGCTTTTAGCTAATCTCCATAGGGTTCTAGTTTGGGTAGGTGTCAAAGATCCTGACATTATTCATCTGGATCAGGGAGATATAAGGGAAGAGCTTCAAAAATTTAATCAGACAGAGAAAGATCTCCCTCCTGAGGTTCATATTGACATGGAAACGGTAGAAATGCATCATTTGATCTGGAGATTGATAAATGAAAAGGAGCTATCAGAGGCAGAACGGTTTCAGATTGAGGAGTTAATAGATCTTTTGCAGAAGCAGGAGCATCGAGATGAAGAAATATTAAAAGCTAAGAGGCTAACGCATCAGCAGGCTCAACAACTTTATTCGGAAACATCCGGCTGTATCAGAGCTCTTCTGGACCTGAAGGATTTAATGAAAATTAAGGAACAATCTGATATGAAAAAAGAGGCTGCACAAAGAAAGGTGGATGATGCTCGGAATTGGAATAGGTTTATCGATCAACTCGAAAAAGATCGAAACTGAATTAGGGATGAATAAACCTGTATGAATATCTACATTCGATGAGAGGTGTCTTTCATGAAGTTTATTATAATACTATTTACAATTCTTGCTTTGGTCGCAGTTTCAGCTGAGCCAGCAGCATCCCAGGCATCAAAATACTGGCAAGAGAAAGCGGATCAGCTTTTCTATAACGGAAGCTATGAAGACGCAGTAGCTGCTTACGACAAGGCAATTGAGTTAAATCCATCGGATGAATTTCTCTGGTATAAACATGGTGTTGCCTTATCATTTGGCTTAGAGGATTATCAGAATGCTCTCAAGAGCTTCGAAAAGGCTGTTGAATTGAATTCGTCATTCTCAGAAGCTTGGAACAGCCGAGGTGTAACTCTGTATAAGCTCGCAAGGTACGGAGAAGCAGTTTCTAGCTTGAATCGTGCGACAAGCCTAGCGCCAAACAACTACATAAGCTGGACATTCCTTGGCATGTCTCTAGCAAATATGGGTAATTATCAGGATGCTCTTAACAGTTTTGATAAGGCTATCCAGATCGCTCCTTCTGATGCAAGTGCATGGAATAACAAAGGGGTTGTATTGATGGAAATGGAAAAGTATAATGATGCTTTGAGTACATTTGATAAAGCGTTGGAGCTCAATTCCTCTTATGGCATAGCTTGGAAGAACAAGGGTTTAGTTCTCGAGAATCTCGGAAGAACATCCGAGTCCCAAGCTGCCAATAATAGGGCATTTGAGCTTGGCGTAGAATGAAGGTCAACTCAGTATTTTCCGCCTTAGTTAATTTTTATTTATTTTGAGGGAGAATCAAAAACTGTAATGGCATGACCGATTCGGAATCTTTCGATAATTTCATCTATTTAGCCAAAAAGTACAAAAATTAGTACGTCAATTATCGAAGTATGCGGTGAGGTGGATGGAGAAGAAGCATAATTTCCGCATCCTTGGTGGCATTCGTTATGGTCTTGGCAGCGTCAGCGGAAATGCCCTTTGGATTTTTTCAAGCTATGAACAGCGGTACGAACAGCGGTACGAACAGCGGTACAAACAGCGATGTTCTATCGATTAGGAACTATGATGCCGGAGCCTCAGTAACTGAAGCATATTCTAATAGTCAAAAGCTAGAAAGAATTACGGAGATCAATGCGCGTTCATTCAGACCCAGCGGCCAAGGGTGTGAACCAGGAGCTTTGGAAGCTAGCATTAATTCAAATATAATAGGAAAGGCGCATATAGCCTGGCAATCTATTGACCCGTGGCCAAATAGCAAAGGTCGCCATGTGCTCTTGGGTCGAAACGTGGAGGACTTAGTGGGAGTTTTTTCAATACAGAAGTTTATCCAGCTCTGGGCAAACAGCACTCCAGGTGAAGTCAGTGTAGATTGGTTACCTTGCAGCTGAAGCATAAATGATTGGACATCTAATTCGAGATTTATATCTATATAAGGACTGAGTGGCCAATCCGGCATTATCTAATTCATGTTCAATTTTGGATTTCACTACTTCTTTTTTGTTTTTAAATGAGAACCGCGAAAGGAAAACCATTCAAAATTTAAAAATATAGTTTAAATTAATAGGTCCAATCCATCTCATCCGATAGATCATTCGTCCCAAAAGCTCGGCTAGATCTGGCAAAATCTTTAGGTTGGGTCTGAGCGATGGCTTGGGCCGCGAAACGACCAACTCTACTTCGCATGAATTTATAGGCAATTTCTGGATCGATTTTGTATTTCATAATGTAATCATTCCTGGTCAAATGCTCGCCTCTTCCAGAAATGTAAATTTTGTCTCCTAAGACGGTGGTTATTCTACCTGCTGGCAGAATCCATTCAAATCCAGTAGGCAAAACACAAAGCCAATCGTCTAAAACAACTTGACCATCTGCCTTTGGGGGAGCTTCTGTATTAACCTCAAGCAATGCTCCGCAATTGACACAGATCACGTTTTTCCTCAAGCTACTCACCTTTCCCTTTATTGCTTTATTGATCTTTACTGTATATATAATTTACTTATGAGATAGAAGCCCAAGATAGCTTCAATTAGCAATTTAATTATTAATTGTTTTACATTTTTTTTAATCTAATGATTTTGTTTCTGAGTAGAAATTTGCGAAATTCGATATTACTTAAATAATTCTGAATATTGAGACGGAAATTGTAACAAAATCTTTAACAATTTTCCGAATTTAGTTAAGTTAAGAATCGATTTATACAAGATTAAATTATTAAGAGGTTTGCAGGGATAGATTTATGCAAGTGATAGTCAAGAGGTCAAAAAGGCGGAGGAAGACAATCCAGGCGAGGATAGTGAAAGGGACTTTGGTGGTGCTGGCTCCTTACTCGCTGTCAGAATCGATCCTTAATGACCACATTGCACGCATAGGTGCTCGTCTTGAGAGGCTCGGAAGCTCAAGGAATGATGATCACTTAAATGCCAGAGCAAATCATCTAAATATGAAATATTTTGATGGCTTGCTATATTGGAGTAGCATATATTATTCTAAACGCCAGAAAAGAAGGCGTGGATCCTGCAATTCTCGCAAAAAAACTATCAGAATAAGTCATAAGCTCTCTGATATGCCTCAGTGGGTGGAGGATTATGTAATTGTTCATGAATTGGCTCATTTGACTGAACCCAATCATGGCAAGCGTTTCAAATCGTTAGTTAAAAGATATCCCTTGGCAGAGAGAGCAATTGGTTTTCTTATTGCGACTGAAACAAATCAATGAAGGCGATAGTATTGACCGGTTTGAACAATACGAGATGCCAATAAAAGAAAGAGTTGCAGAAATCAACTTGAATTTCATATGGCAACACAAGAAGTCCTGAAAAGAAAATCATGCGAGATTCGTTTTTGCAGTTTCATCCTTGAAGTAGCTTCCTAGGATGCAAATATTGTCTTCGCTGCCAAATTGGTCGAATTGTTGGCATGGGGTGCCTTCATAACATAATAGGTTGTGTATGCTACAAATTGCCTTTATCCCTTGGAAAATCAAGTGAGGGCACATCTGGCCAGAGGGCTTGAAGATCATAGCATTTGTATCATCCTTTTCAAGCGATCCATCAGGTTTAATTGATCCAGGATTTGCTATTACTGCATCAAGGCTTATGCAGCAATATCCACAGCGCAAGCAGATCATAATCGCAAATCCTCATTTATTTTACGGACTTTGAGATTGTCGGACAAGATAAAGCTAAGCGATTATTTGTCTTGTAGTTCAATCTCTGAGTTTACATCGAATCTTCTGAACAATTAACAAGAGGTGCAATAACGTTGGGCCGTTATGTTGCTCTAGTAGAAAACTTTGCTATATGGCTTTTTTCCCTTTATTATATTATTGATTATTTGCTTGCAGGTAATGCTTCAAAGACAGCAATGCCCATGTCCGGATAATCCACATCTCCTAGTTTTGCGCTTTCAAGACTTTATAGTTTGTTGCTTGCGAGCATTTTCGAATATATAGTTAGTATTATTTAACCTGCTGCCAATGAGTTAATGATTCGATTTAACGATAATGCTTGATCCACAAGATTTTCATATTATAAACAGCAACAATCAGCTTTAATTAAATTTCCGAGCATTACTAAAAATATGAGGAGATGATGAAGGCAATAGTTCCCATGGCAGAGGGTTTTGAGGAGACGGAATTC
Source organism: Methanotrichaceae archaeon (assembly GCA_022865315.1). Lineage (GTDB taxonomy): Archaea > Halobacteriota > Methanosarcinia > Methanotrichales > Methanotrichaceae > JALHSR01. Next base: position 4,517 of record JALHSR010000308.1, read on the forward strand.
GTTACTATTGTAGATATCTTGAGGCGCGCTGAGGTTGAAGTCATAACGGCATCGTTGATAGGAGAGATTGTGACTGGGGCCCATAATATTAAGATATTGGCCGATACAGCTCTACAGAGCATAGACCCTATGATATTCGATGCAATAATTCTTCCAGGAGGTTTTCCTGGTTTCAAGAATCTGGGTGAAGACGAGAGAATTCTCAGAATGCTTCGGGAAATGAATAAAGCTGGCAAATATATCGCAGCTATATGTGGTGCACCATCGGTGCTAGCAAAAGCTGGAATTTTCGAAGGGAGAATGTCTACCGTGCATCCTGCAGGGAAGGATGAAATAATGGCTTGCACACGTTATGTGGATGAGAGAGTCGTTGTTGATGATAAACTGATTACAAGCCAAGCTCCCGGGACAGCAATGGAGTTCTCCCTAAAACTTGTCGAGCTTTTAGTCGGAAGGGAGAAGATGAAACTTGTCAAGGAACAGGTTCTTGCCATTTACCAATCAAATTGATGCTTATATTAGGGGTTTAGGTTGTTTGTCTTCAGGCAAATAGGGTAGATATGCTCGGTGGATGACGAGATTCTGATTGAAATGCAGGGCCCTATTTAAAACCAGTCGCTTTCCTTCTAATGTCAAAGCAAATACAGGAATTGATACCCCAATCTGAAGTTTGGCTAGCTTGCCTATCACCATTCGGACAGCTCTTGAGGCGCAAGCCCAGACAACGTCGCAACTATCAGCAAGAATCTGTGCTTCCTTCTCAGAGATGCCTGTTGTGTGAACTGCAAGTATCAAAGGTTGTACCCCTAAGTTTTTTGCCATATCTCTGATACATGAACCCTCATGTGCGCGTTGACCTGTTATTGTGACTGCAACCTTTCGATAGCCTAACTCAACAGCTTTTCTGAAGCCATCGACCTGATCTATTGTGGAATCATCGGCGAGAAGGTGGCAGCCTTTCTTCTGGAGCCCTTCTTGAATCTCCCTTATGGGTTCAGTGCTAAGCAGGCCAGTCATATGAGCTCCCACGGCTTGAAGTACTTTTGGCGTGTGCACCAATACTGTGCCGGCACCCTCACATACAACTACGGCTGCATCTACAAGTCCATCTATCATAGCGTCGGAGAGTGTCTCGGAGGCTCCGAAGCTTACTGGCATATCTTCAGATTCCAATATTCTGTTGGGACCATACATTCCCAATTTATCAATATGCAGCCTTAGCGTTTCCTCCACGGTACCACAATTCTCCTCATTGTAGCCGTATATACTAGCCCTTAAAGGGCAATGCCTTATTTTGGGTTCAGCTAAGACTGTTATAACTCCATTCTTTATACTTACCAATGCCTTCGCCATTTCCATCTTATGTTCAGCCATTAGATTCGAGCTCCGAAATTCTTCAAGTTTAATTGATTGATAAGAGATGATGTCCTATTTCAAGATTCTAATGAGCCAATTACTAAATAAACTTAAAATATCAAGTAGATAGTATGGCAGTTTGTACGACTTATGGAGGGTTTCAGAATGCCTAAGACCGAGAAGTTTTTAGAGGAAGCATTTTCAGGGGAATCGCAGGCAAACCGCAAGTATACGGAATTTGCAAATAAAGCTGAAAAAGAGGGTTATGCGCAGGCGTCCAAACTATTCAGAGCAGCTGCAGAAGCTGAAGCTGTCCATGCAGCCAATCATCTTAGAGCTCTCAAAGCAATAAAGAGCACTAAAGATAATCTGCAAGAGGCTATATTGGGAGAAGATCATGAGTATATGTCTATGTATCCAGAGATGATCGAGGCGGCTATGATCGAGAAGAATAAAGGTGCAGAAATATCATTTTCCTTTGCCAATGATGTGGAAAAGATACATTCCCAACTCTTTCAGAAGCTACTTGCAAGCTTTGGAGCAGCCCAAGAACATTTCCCGTATTATGTATGTCCCAATTGCGGAAATACTGTCGAGAGGTCGCCGCCCACGAAATGCCCTATATGCGGTGCTGAGGGAAAATTATTCAAAAAAATAGATTAGATTAGAACTATAGCAGACATGACATGATTGTTGCCTGGTCTCGAATCCGAATCTATTTTATTCGTTTCTCTTTTTTTTTGAACGCAAGATTAGCATTTCAATAGAAGCCTGTGCCTTCAAAGTTTATTCCACAATTAGGACACTTATTGGTCTTAGAGAGCATGGACTCCATCGCTAAGATCAATTCGTCATTCCTCAAAGTGCACAGATTCCTCAAAGTGCACATATGATTGAATACCCTATCCACATTTAATCGAAACCTTTTATTTTGATAGCGTCCTGGGATAAAAGTCTGAGGCGCCAATCATGCTCTAATTATCGCATTCCAAGAAACTAGTAACTTATGGGAAAAGCTTTGTCGTCATTGTACCACCTCATATGCAAAAACAATCTAAACCATTTGGCTCCAAGAGAATAAACCTCATTCTCAAATGTCAATCTTCATGAGTTCTATTCGTTTCTTCACAGACTCAGCATGCGCCTTAAGTCCCTCGGCTTCGGCTAGAGCAATAATCGTCTCGCTTAGGTCCAAAAGACCTTGGGCAGTTATCATCTGCACCGATATCTTTTTTGTAAAATAGTCTACATTTAGCCCCGAAAACACTCGGGCAAAGCCGGAAGTTGGAAGAATGTGATTTGTCCCGCTAGCATAGTCCCCCGCGGCCACCGGTGTGTAGGGACCCAAGAATATACTCCCAGCATGCTGGATCTCTTTAAGAATGGTCATCGGTTCGATGGTAATAATCTCGAGGTGCTCCGGAGCGAAAGAATTAGCAAAATCTATGGCATCCGTCATATCATTCGCCATCAAAATAGCACTATGATCGAGGCTTGTGCTAACAATTTCGTTGCGTTCTGTTTTATTTGACTGAATCTGGAGCTCCTCGGCTACTGCACCAGCTAGAAGCTCATCAGGTGTGACCAAGATTGACACAGAGTTAGGATCGTGCTCGCTTTGCGCAACCATGTCCGAAGCGAGAATGCTGGCGTTTGCAGAGCGGTCAGCTATAATCAGAACTTCGCTAGGTCCGGCGGGAAAGTCTATCTCTACCGTTCCCCTTAATAGCATCTTGGCCGATGTAACATAAACATTGCCAGGCCCTACGATCTTATTTACTCGGGCAATTGTATCAGTACCGAAGGCCATGGCTGCGATTGCCTGCGCCCCTCCGAGCTTATAAATCTCGTCAGCACCGGCCAGATCAGCTGCCACCAAAGTTAATGGCATAATGTTGCCATCGGAGTTGGGTGGAGTGCAAACAACTACTCTGGAAACTCCCGCGACTTTGGCGGGAATTATACTCATCAAAGCAGAGCTGGGATAAGAAGCTCGTCCTCCTGGAACATAGCATCCAACGGAATCCAGAGGTACTACTTTTTGACCTACAATCACTCCCGGTGAGGTCTCGGTTAGCCACAAATCACGTTCTCTTTGATCATGATGGAATGCTGCAATGTTCTCGGCTGCCTTTTCCAAATGGTCAAATAGACTTTGGTCGACAGATTCGTAAGCAGAGACAATCTCTTCCGGATTAACACGCAAATGTTTCAGCTTTGCGTTATCGAATTTCTCCGTATAGTTTAATAAGGCTTGATCGCCTTTTGATGCTACTTCCATGAGAATCTCATTGACTATTGGCATAACTTCTTGGATTCCCATGTCTCTGGACAACAGACCCTCAAGATCTTGATCCTTTATTTCTTCTAGTCTTTTGAATATCATAAGATTACCTCAGGAATGTGAATTCCGTCCTCTTTGCATCTTGTAAAGAGTTGACATCCTCTCTATGGTATCGGCATCTTCTAATGATTTATCATCTCTCACTGCTACTAGCCGAGGAAATCTCAGTGCATAGCCGGAGGAATAGTTTGGGCTCTTCTGGATCTCCTCATATGCAACCTCAAAGATTACTGCAGGTTTTAGCTCTACTTCCATACCATCCTCAATTAAAATAAGATCCCTAAACATATCGGTTAGTTCGCTCAAAGTTTCATCTGTCAGGCCAGTGGCCACCCGTCCTACATCTAAAAGTTTTCCCGATACCTGATCTAAGCAGGCTAGCCGGTAGGATCCAAAGAATGTTGCTCTTCTCCCCTCGCCCCATCTTGCTCCGATCACTACAAGGTCTAATGTTTCCATTATGGGTTTGATCTTTAGCCAATTCTTGCCTCTCTTCCCAGGCGCATAGATTGAAGATGGATTTTTGATCATAATTCCTTCGTGACCTGAGTCTAAAGCTTTCTGATAAATTTCAGCTGCAATCTCCGGCTGGTCAGATAACACTTGTTGTGCAACAATTTCTTGTTCGGCAACCTTGGTTAGGATGGCCCGGCGTTCAAAGAGAGGCAGATTAACCAAACTTTTTCCATCAAAATAGATTATGTCGAAAAGAAATAGGCTAAGCGGTATCTCAGAAACCAGCTTCTTCACATTATATTTCCTGCGGAACCTCTTAAGTATCTCCTGAAAGGCCCTAGGCCGACCGCTCTCGCTGAGGGCAACTACCTCTCCATCAAGAATGGCTTCTTCAGCATGAGCATGCTTTGATATTGAGTTGGATATATCCGGAAGAGATGCGGTCACATTCTCTAACCTGCGGGAATAGATGCGTATTTTATCTCCGTCCTTGTGGATTTGTACGCGAGCACCATCAAATTTCCATTCTATACTCGCCAATCCCATCTCATCAATTGCTGAGGGAATGCTCTCACCAAGTTGAGCAAGCATCATCTTAATGGGGTGGTTCAGCATTACATTCAGATTTGAAAGAGTGTCATTTCTAGCGTTAATCGCTACTAGACCCATATCATTAGTTAGATTATATGACCGCTCTACAAGGTCAGCAGGTTGATGAAAGGCCTTGGCAATTGCATCTCTTACCCCGCCTTCACCAACACCTATTCGCATATCCTCAATGGCCAGTCGAGCAATATAAAGTGCTTCCAGCGGAGAAGATTGGCTGAATAGGTATTGAAGATTCTTGATCTTGGTCTCTTGACTTCCTTTGCCTGATGCTTTAGCTATAGCGAGAAATCTCTTGTAGACATCAGAGATGGAGATTTGATATTTGCCAGTGAAGGCTGCAAATCCAATTGGCTTCTTCTTTTCTGCAACTTGGTAAGCCACTAAGCCGGGATCACCTGTTGCACGGAGCCACTCCGAGATCTGGGAAGATGAACCGCCACATGCCCTCAAGAGAGATTCGTAAAGCAAGCTTGGTCCCATTCCCATTACAAGATCTGAACCAGGAGGGAAGACTGTCCCCATGACGAAATTGGGAACTATAGCCAATTCTTCCTCGTCGATGGATGTCAAGAATTTAGCTACAAAATCAATCTTTTCAAGAGTTGCGCTCACTCCTTCAACATTATGGCAAAGCTCAGCGAAGCTAAGGAAGCTAATCATGTTTAAAAATAAAAGTCTATGGGCTTTGTCATATAAATGCTAATTATGTCGCTCAATATCGCTGAAGCCGTTTCAATTGACCCAGCGCCCAATCCTGTCACAGTTATTGTACCGGATAAGTCCGTAGAAATAGCGGCTGAGTTCAAAGTTCCGGATACATTTATTGGACTCCCCGCGGGTACTAGTGTAGGTCTAACTGTAAGAGCTGGGACATCTCCAATGAGTTTTACAACGTAGCCCCTCTTTTTGGCCAATGAAAGGGCTTCAGGAGTTATGCCTGTTATGCCTATTACGCTGACATCACTATATTTGATACTCATATCGAACAATGCATTCGCCAAAATGACAACTTTACCAGCAGTATCAACACCTTCTACATCATAGCTTGGATCGACCTCTGCTATGCCCATATCTTGTGCCTCACTCAAAGCATGTAAATAGGGAATGCTCTCTTCGGCCATCCTTGTCAGGATGTAATTGCATGTGCCATTAAATATTCCTTTGATGCCATATATTGTATTTCCTATCAAAGTGCGCTCGGCGAGACTTATTAATGGCATTGTACCACCTACAGTGGCCTCGAACTTAAGCATGACATCATTATCTACAGCCAACTTCTTTAGATGGTTAAAGGCTACAACAAGAGGTCCTTTGTTTGATGTAACAACATGCTTTCCTCCAGAAAGTGCAGATTCCATATGATCAAGGCCAGGTTGGCCATGAACGATATTGGTAGGAGTGACTTCAATAACCAGCTCAGAATCAATTGCTTCTATGACCTCTTTCCCTTTCATGCCCGATGTGGCGACGTTAGCAAGAGTTTTCTCACTCAGAATCTTATCTGCATCGATGCCCTTGTCGTCTAAAATAGTTCCCGTATGGTCAGTAACACTGATAAGCGTGAGGTCAAGACCCAATCCCTTTAATATATTTCTCTTCTTATTGAGTACTTCTACAACACCATGTCCAACAATTCCGTACCCAATTAGAGATATTTTGACCTCTTTCATACTGCTTCCACCTCGATTGGCTCTATAACCAAAAGCTTCTTCTCTTCGCTCACTTGGCGAAGAATTGAGATGGCCTTCTGAATTTCAGCTTTTCCTGTAGCCCTTATCTTGATATAGGCGGATGAGGGTTCATCTACTCCAGGCATTGTAAGTTCCAAATCCATAACTTCGGCAAAGCCAGTGGAATCGATTCGATGTATCGTATCGCCCAAATCGCTATCAAGTATGTGACCCACTAATATTATTGATACAGCCTCTATGAAGCGTTCTTCTCCAGCCCTTACAAGAGCAATGCCGCTGCTTTGCAGCTGTTTCTTAATTGCATCTAGCTTGGACCTATCCATCTCCACTACAAGACGAACAGGGATCAGACCTCGCGGCGTTTTTTTCTCTCTATGATGAACTACACAAATTATGTTCGCTTTATTATCCCTCAGTGGCTGCAACGCCAACAAGAGCTGTCCAGGTACATCTTGTAATTCTAAGTCCATGGAGAGTCGCATAGCACCCCTCATAATTCGCTGGAAATTCCGAGCCGCTAAAAGGAAATAAACCTTGTGCAGAGAATTATTAAATTGTTGGAGTAAGATTGTACTTGACGATCGGATGTCCCGAATTAAAGATCGAAGAATTCATAAAGAATAGCATTATAGGGGCTGGGGCAAATGGTGCTGTCATTGGTTTGAGCGGCGGTATCGACTCAACCCTAACCGCCTATTTGGCTGTTCATTCAATAGGATCGGAAAAAATTTTTGGTTTAATACTTCCAGAAAAAGGCGTAACACTACAAGAAGATGTTGAAGACGCCAAAGAAGTCTGTAAAATTTTAGCAATAAATTATGAAGAGAGCGACATCTCTCATATAATGGAGTGCTACTCAAGAGTGCTCCATGTAGAAGAGGCATCAAAGGTTGTTGCAGGGAATTTAAAAGCCAGAGTCAGGATGACTTTGCTCTATTGGCAGGCTAACCTTAAGAACCTCTTGGTTCTAGGAACAGGAAATAAGACTGAGATCATGCTTGGATACTCGACCAAGTATGGAGATGCAGCTGCAGATATCTTTCCCTTAGCGGGTCTCTTTAAGAAAGATGTTAGGGGAATGGCAGAACGCCTAAAAATACCCCGCAGGATAATCGATAAGAAACCCACTGCAGGGCTTTGGGCCGGCCAGACTGATGAAGATGAATTAGGCATAACATACCATGATGCAGACATTATACTTCAGGAAATGGAACATGGAGCTTGCCAGGACGATCTTGTGAGACTTTTTGGTCCAGCAAGAGTGAATCTAGTTTTGAGCAAAATCAGAAGTAGCCAGCATAAGAGAGAATTGCCACCAGGACCCCCCATGTGTTAAAACACAAAGATTCATGTTCATTATTAGCCTTAATCGATGCATATGTGCTTGCTTAAACGCTTAATTGCTTTGTACTTCTCCTTTTTATCGAGCTTTGCACTCTCCAGAGCATCGTGAAGCAATCTAATAGAATGATCAAATGAATCTCGATCGACAGGGACCGGGGTACCATCTTTGCCGCCGTGGGCAAAGCTAAATTTTGCAGGATCTTTCCAAGAAGGGCGAGCTCCAAATATAAGTTCTGATATTAATGCTAAAGCTCGAATCTTTTTTGTCCCAATCCCTTTGAGAGCTATTAAATCCTCATAATTTTCCGGCTGGAGTTCATAGGCTATCTGTAAGGCTTTTCTTCCATTTTCGTCGACATCCAAAAAGCAAAGTTCATGTCTCATCGGCATTGATATCTGCGGCATGGTCCCCTTTGTGCTAGCGGAAAAATCCGTCAAGCTGCGTTGCAGGTTGAATAGATGCGAAGGTCCATCTTTAATCAAGTCCAGAGTAGCGTTCCGATTTTCTTCGCTAATTTTGGCTGTCATATCTAGCACGGACTGCTCGCGCATTTGACAACATATAGCGCTATGGGGCTCTTCTACAAAGCTCCTGGCTGTGTCGGATAACCAGTGGTAGCGTCTAGCAAATTGTTCATTCATACCTTGCTGAATTACCGCCCATTCGCCATTCTCATTGAAAAGAATGCGTGATGGTAGAGGTTATAGCCATCCTGAATTAGCACATTGTCAACTTTGGCAGACATCTTGCTAGCTCTCACAAGTTGACGGGCCTTTAGCTCAGAAATCGAAAGGAACTCGCTCAATCTTTGAATCTCTAAAGGAGATTTGATAGAGTTCTTACCTTTACCACCAGCCATGGCTAGCCCGTATTCTTCTGGTTTTAAAGCTTTTTTAAGGGCTGCAGTTGTAACTGTAGTGGTTCCCGAAGAGTGCCAGTCGAAACCCAGCACACAAGCCAAAGCTTGAAACCAATACGGATCTGCTATTCTACGTAAGAATTCCTGGGAACCGAAATCGTAAATGATTGTGCCAACTATCTCTTTTGCCATTAGACACATGCGGTTGAAGAGCCATGGCGGCGCGCTGCCAGTGTGCAATGGCAGGTTAGTTATACCGGTCTTCATTCTATGTCCTTTGATTCTTGTATTTGATCCCAAGTGTGATTAATGATTTGTTCAGATTTTAGGTTTAGCCAACTTAGAGAAAGCTTTTTAGTTCGGGTCCAATTTCGGTAATATGTTACTCCGCCCAAATGAATCTGAACATGGCGCGCTGTCGGCGGTTTCCGAGATCGATCTCAAGAAACTGGCTGAGGCGAAGAGCGAGAAGGACACATTTCTTTCGATTTATTTTCCCGTGAACAAGGATGATCATAGGTTATTTGTTGATTCCCGTATCAGAGCTATCGAAAAAGCTTTGCCGGGTGATTTAAAGAAGTCCTTTCTGCGAACACTTTCAATAACCAGAGATGCATTATCATATCCTAATCTGAAAGGAGAGCGTGGACGAGTGATTTTTGCCTCTTATCCAGAAGATTTTTTTCAAGTTTTCAGGTTGAACTTGGAATTAGAACCTCTTGTTGTTTTGAGCCGCTCACCTTTTCTTCTCTCCTTAGCAAGGCTTCAGGATGATTACGAGGACTACGGCCTTTTGTTAATCGACTCGCAAAATGCCACTCTCTTCATAGTAAGATCTGACCTAATTGAAGAGCAAGAGAAGGCTTCCATTAACCTCATGAATAAACATAAGAAAGGGGGATGGAGTCAGATGAGATTCAATCGCCTTAGACAGGGGGCTATAATGTCTTTTCTTCTCCAGGTTGCTGAAGATTTAGAGCAATTCGGTGACAAGGGATTTCGTGGTCTAGTTGTAGCAGGACCAGGAAATGCGAAATATCAGCTTGATGCGGTTCTTCCTGTTTCGTTAAGGAATAAATTATTAGATACAATAGATACCTCAATTGATATTCCTTTAAGGGATCTAGTGAAACTAGGAGATAAGGCTGCTCTGGAGAGTGAAATAGCTCAGGGAAAAAGAAAAGCACTGATTCTCAGAGACACAATACTAAAAGGCTTGCCTGCCGCCTACGGCTTTGTGGAAGTGAAGAACGCTCTGCCGGAGGGAAGAGTCAACCATTTATTAGTACTAAAGAATTTTCATCTACCTGGATTGATTTGCATGAAATGCAACCAGGTTCACCAAACAAATGAGAGCTGTCCTACTTGCGCAACAGAAACGGCTGCTTTGAGCCTGGAAAGGCTACTTGAGCTGGCTCAAATTATTGGCGCTGAAGTTGAGTTTGTGGAGGAGGACGAGTTCTTGAAGAGTATAGGAGGCGTAGGGGCTCTTCTCAGGTACTAATCATGATTTTCCTATATTTCTTATTTAATATGCTTGTATGATAATTTTAAGGATGATTATATCAGCAACCAAGATCAAGGGGAAACTATTGGTGCAATAATAGATTAGATAAACGGAATATTCGTTTAAGATGTTTAACTCCCAACTTGGTTTACTCGTAAAACTATTGGAGGATTCTCAATCCTCGCAGCAACATCCCAATTTGGCAATCATAAGCGCATTATATTGCGAATACAAGAAACATTTGAAAAGCATCAAGTCTTTCTTCAACGATATTATACTAGTTAGGACGCAGAAAGGTTGAGCGAAAAATAAATGAAAAATATAACCATTAAAGGCGCCAGGGAACATAACCTGAAGGATATTACTGTGAAACTCCCAAGGGACAAGTTCATCGTAATCACGGGTGTTTCAGGTTCGGGCAAATCCAGCCTTGCTTTTGATACGATATATGCTGAAGGGCATCGTCGCTATGTGGAATCTTTATCGGCTTATGCTCGCCAGTTCGTTGGATTAATGGATAAACCAGATGTTGACAGTATTGAGGGTTTATCCCCAGCGATCTCAATCGAGCAGAAAACAACTTCGAAAAATCCACGAAGCACAGTGGGGACTGTGACTGAAATATACGATTACTTGAGGCTGTTGTTCGCGAGAATTGGCATTCCCTATTGTCCAATCCATAAAACAAGAATCCAATCTCAGTCACCTGAAAAAATTGCTGATAGCATTATTAAAGAAGTTCATGGTATGGCTACGGTCCTAAGCCCAGTTATTCGCCAGAAGAAAGGAACTTATCAGCAGCTATTCAGAGATCTTAATAATGAAGGCTTTGTCCGAATTCGAATTAATGGCGAAATTTGTCGTACTGACGAAGAAATAACTCTTGATCGTTATAGAAAGCATGATATAGAGGTCGTCATCGATAGGCTAGATCCTTTGCATGACAGATCAAGGCTAATTGAAGCCTGTGAAAATTCGCTAAAAAAGTCACAAGGGCTTCTAATTGTTATGGATTCAGAAGGAAAAGACCATTTGTATTCCTCAATCATGGCATGTCCCATCTGCGGCATGGCATTTGAAGAGCTTCAACCAAGAATGTTTTCATTCAACAGCCCATTTGGAGCTTGTGAAATCTGTAATGGATTAGGGATCAGGATGGAGTTTGATCCAATCCTAATTATCCCTGATCAAGAAAAATGTATAGCTGATGGGGCCGTGGAGCTATATGGGAACTATCTCGATGGATATGGGAACAAATATCTTGCCGCAGTTGCAGAACATTTTGGATTTAATATTTTTACTCCACTAAAAGACCTAACAATTGAACAATATAATGCCTTAATGTATGGTTCAAATGAGCGCATTCAGTTTCGAATGAGCATGAAAAACGGCGATGCCTATTGGTCTCATAGAAGTGTTTGGGAGGGGCTTATACCGCAGTCAGAACGACTTTATCAGCAGACTGAATCTGAATACCGTAGAGAGGAACTTGAAAAATTCATGAAAGTTCTGCCCTGCCCGAAGTGTGAGGGGCGACGGCTCAAAGAAAAAGTACTTGCTGTCAAGATCGCAGGCCGATCTATTGTAGATATAACTAATTTACCAGTTAGCGAATGCATACAATTTTTTGAAGAGCTAGATCTTTCTATAAGAGAGCAGGAGATTGCTCAGCAGGTTCTGAAAGAGATTCGATCACGTCTTCATTTCTTGGAGCATGTCGGTTTAGGGTATTTAGCCTTATCTAGGAATGCAGGCACTCTTTCAGGTGGAGAAGCCCAGCGAATTAGGCTAGCTACACAAATAGGTTCGAATTTGATGGGTGTAATTTACGTTCTTGACGAGCCCTCAATAGGGTTACATCAACGAGATAATAATCGTCTTATCAAAACTTTAATGAAATTGCGTGATCTTGGGAACACATTAATCGTGGTTGAGCATGATGAGGAAACTATTCGGAGTGCAGATCATGTCCTCGATATCGGGCCAGGCGCAGGTATTCATGGCGGATATGTGGTTGCTGAAGGCAAGCCAAAGGCGATAGAGGAAAATTCTGAGTCTTTGACAGGACAGTACCTTTCTGGAAAGAAAAAGATCAAAATCCCGGATTTCCGCAGGAAGAGCCATTCTTTCATTCGGCTTAAAGGATGCCATGAAAACAACTTGAAGAATATTGATGTAAAAATTCCGATAGGCGTTTTAACAGTGGTTACAGGAGTCTCTGGGTCTGGAAAGTCCACCTTGATTTATGATACGCTATATAAAGCGTTGGTGAAGAAGATTAACAAAACTAAGGTGGCTCCAGGCAAATATGAATCCTTGCACTTCGATTCCGAGATTGATAAAGTTATTGTGATAGATCAGAGCCCTATTGGCAGAACTCCGCGTTCTAATCCTGCGACATATACAAAGGTCTTTGATGAAATCAGAAAAGCGTTTGCGGAAACAAAAGAAGCCAAAACAAGAGGATATAAGGGGGGGCGTTTCTCATTCAACGTGAAAGGGGGGCGCTGTGAAGCTTGCCAGGGCGATGGATTGATCAGGATCGAGATGAACTTTCTCCCTGACATTTATATTGAATGTGAGGAGTGCAAGGGGAGCCGTTATAATAAGGAAACTCTTGATGTAAAGTATAAGGGCAAGTCTATTTCAGACGTCTTGGATATGACTGTTGATGAGGCAAGGGAGCATTTCAAAAATATCCCGGCTATCAAGAACAAGCTTGACACTTTGGCAAAGGTAGGGCTTAGCTATATCAAGTTAGGTCAGAGTTCGACCACCCTATCCGGTGGCGAAGCTCAAAGAATCAAATTGACACGGGAACTATCTAAGAAAGCGACTGGCAAGACTATCTACCTCTTAGACGAGCCAACTACTGGACTGCACTTCCATGATGTGGAACAGTTGATTGCAGTTCTAAACGACCTTGTTGTAAAAGG
>JALHSR010000309.1 GCA_022865315.1 Methanotrichaceae archaeon
AGAGATGTTTTTGGCCATTTCCAGCCCCATCTTTTGATCGGATAGGCTACCCCATTGTTGCAACACTAAAATCTTGATCATCAGCACTTCATCATAGTTGGGATGACCTCCTTTTTTCGTCCTATTATCATAGATTCTTTCGACAATTGGATTAAATGCATCTCAATCGATTAACGATTTTAATCCCGAAAGAGGATCACCAAGTTCATCTAATCGGCGGCAGGCCAGCTGGATGCCGAAACTCATAAAACTATTCATAATATATAATAGTATTTATAGTATATATAACTGGCGATAGCTTGGTTATTCTAAGTTCTCACATCTTATATTGGCTCTATCTTAATCCGGAACCATAAGTCTATTATTCTCTAAATAGCTCTATTGAGATATGGCCATGAATATTCAAAGCTTCATCGATGATGCAATAACTGAGATCCGCCAACAAGTAAAAGGCAGGGCCATAATCGGATTGTCAGGTGGCGTAGATAGTTCAGTCTGCGCTACGCTTGCGTACAGAGCTCTTGGAGAGCGTATAGTTCCAGTTTATGTTGATTCAGGTTTAATGAGGCAATTCGAATCTGATAGGATAGAAATGCTATTCAGAGATTTGGGACTTGTGAGGTTCAATGCCCAGGATCGGTTCCTTGAAGCCTTAAAAGGCGTGGAGGATCCGGAACAAAAGAGAAAGATAATTGGAGAGACATTCATAAGGATTTTTGAAGAAGAGGCACGCAAGATTAGTGCCGATACGCTAATCCAGGGAACTATATACCCGGACAGAATCGAATCCGAGGGCGGTATCAAATCTCATCATAATGTAGGAGGACTTCCAAGCAGGATGGAGTTCAAACATATCGTGGAGCCATTGCACGACCTCTATAAGGACGAGGTAAGAGAAGTGGCCAGAGCATTAGGCCTCCCTGTGGAGATAAGCGAGAGAATGCCTTATCCTGGGCCTGGATTGGCAGTGAGAATAATCGGGGAAGTCACAAAAGAGAAGCTCGAAGTTGTGAGAATAGCTAATGCTATCGTCGAAGAAGAGATCAGCGAGTATAGTCCTTGGCAGGCTTTTGCTGCAATTATTGGCAAAGCTACAGGCGTCAAAGGAGATAACAGAGTCTATGGCTGGATTGTGGCTATTAGATCTGTCTCTTCCCGTGATGCCATGACGGCGGATGTAATGGAGCTAAACTGGGAGTTATTGAAGCGAATCTCCAGTAGGATAACAAGCGAGATTTTATCTGTGGCGCGCGTGGTCTACGATCTGACACCAAAGCCGCCTGGAACTATCGAGTTTGAATGACGACAACTATGCTTCACTTAGCAAAAAGCATAAATTGGAATATTGACGCAGAGAGAGTTTTTGCATTATGCTTAACAAGGTCTTTATTTCTCACAAACAAGGCGCCTAAAGCAACCTCATTAAAGGATAATTAAGCAATTTATCAAGTTCAATTCTAGCTCTAACTGTTTCACCCTGGTATCTAATCTCCACTTCTGCGGTAATCATCCTTCCTTCCAATTCCCCATATCCAAAGGCGTTCTTCGTTAGCATTTGCCGATTGATAGAAACTTCAATATCTTCTACATAGGGCTGCAAAGATACACTTTTCTGGATAGCTAGTTCTAAGGTGCTGGCGGTCTCAGCATTTACAGGAGTCCCTACAAACTGGTGATAGAGAGCTCCGAGCTTAATGCCAGCCTCAAAAGCAGCTATCTCTCTATTCGTATTAATGAGATCACCACCGGGCTGAAAAGATAAATTGTACTTATTGTAAAAAGAAATATATTTGCATATAAGATACTTTCTTGATTGCTATTCTCACTCATAAATATGTAAGCTATAATAAGAAAAAACAAACCCAAGGCGTATGATAATCTTGAATCCTCAATTTTTGGATAACGGATGCTGCTTATCATTAAGATAGATAGAAATAAAATTGTTATTAGGGTTATTCCGGCAATCCCGAAAAGAATCGTGGCTACAAGAACAACTCCTGCAGCCGGAATCGGAAGACCTTCAAAAGTCTTAAAATTCTTTTCTGATATATCGAATCTGGCCAAACGCATGGCACCACAAATAAGGTAGAATCCACCAAGAATCCCGCCGACCCAGCCAAGGCTAAAATTAGTGACGGCCAATATAGCGGGTGCCGCTCCAAATGAGATCAGGTCGGCTAATGAGTCCAAATCTTCTCCCAACGGACCAGGTCCAATTCGCCGAGCGATAATCCCATCGACCCCGTCGGCGATGGCTGCTAAAACCACTAATGCGGCTGAAGTCTTGGTTTCGCCATTGCAGGCAGCTATGATAGCCCAAAAACCTAGAGTAGCGTTAAGTAAAGAAAATAAGTCTGGAAGCCTTAAAGCCTTTAATATATTCATAGGCGCTTCACCGCAATTATAGTTTCTCCAGCGCGGACTTTGTCACCCTTTTTAACTAAAGGCTCATACGCTTTGGGCAAAGTGACTTCCACTCGAGAGCCGAATCGAATCATACCCAACCGATCTCCCCTATTTACACAATCGCCAGGTTTTACATAGCAGATGATCTCTCTAACAAGTATACCTGTAATTTGTCGTAGCTCTATGACCCCATCAGCTGTTTGAAGCTCAATTTTATTTTGCTGATTTTTCTTGGCAGAATTTAAAAAGGCGGGGGCGTGGCCACCTTTAATATATTCCGTTGTCTTTACTATTCCATCTAAAGGAGCCCGATTGACATGGACATCGCAAGGCCCCATAAAGATGTCCACTCTCTCCAGAGAGGCTAGGACAACCCTACCGTCGGCTGGCGAAACCATACCGTTCCCTTGAGATTTTCTCTCAGGATCGCGGTGAAAAAAAATCATGAATAGTGAACCTAATAAGGCTAGTCCGGAACCATACCAATTGCCAAGTGCTGCTAAGGTTGCTGTAATAAATATGGGAACTGATATCCAGACCCTTGAGTTTCTTGCCAGCCTCAGGCTGTACCACCACCGGGATGCTTTATTTCTCTAAACAGGTCATCTATGACTGACAAGAGTTCTGGCAAGAGCAAGAAGACAAGGTATGCTACAGCCAATAAAGCTATTGTTGAGCCAAATTTGGCTATGACGTTATGAGCCATATAAAAGCTATCCTTCCCAAACCAATTCCATCCATAGGCTACTAATACAAAACTGTTCCTCATTATATTTAATAGATAAATAATAACAGTTGAGGCAATAAGCGCAACCAGCCTTCGGTTTATCGGTGCGCTCACAGAGAGGATAACCCCTGCAAAAAGAGCAATGCTCTCAATGGCTGTGCAGGCAAGGATAATTTCCACCGACCTGCCGTTCAATGTCAACATGTTCCACTCTTCCTGAATAACTGGCACAGATAAAACCAAGAGTATGTCTGCTGTAATAGTAGTAGTGAATCCGATTAGCCAATCCTTAAGTTGTTGGATCTCTGCGAATGGGAAATAGATTATACCACAGATGGCTGCTGCGTAACTGGCCCAGGAACATGCATGAGAAGGGCAACCCTTTGCGGCGATTATATAGGCCATATAGAAACATAATATCGCCGCTGAAGCAACTAGAACAACATTGAAATAATCTTCTATAGCCATGTAATGCATCGACTGACCAAACCAATAGAAGCCAAAAAAAGACCAACCTAAAATTGAAAGCAGACTAATCCCCATAATGGCCGAAGTAAGAAGAAACAAAAGGCTTAGCCATAGAATATTTGGCATAAGCCAGGCCTGTATCATCAATCTAAAAATACAACAGGTTTATTTAGCATTATCTGCTTACGGGCGTGAACTGGGATTTGTTCAGGATGAAAGTCCCAGCCAAATAAATAAGGTCAAACATGTTTGCAACAAAATTTATCGTAGCTTCACTAGCTTGTTTTCCATTATTATTCTTTTCCATGTCATCTTCAGTTGAGCTCATGGAAGAGATTTCGGGCAAATTAAGCACCAGCCTTAACGATCCAAAGATCGATTCTGAACTAGCTGATCTCATGAATAAGAAAGGAGAAGCACCGGTAATTGTTATCCTATCCGGAAAGGAAAGACCGAATCTGGAAGATTTTAAAATCAAATATGATTATTGGCTAATTAATGGAGTTGCTGGAAAGGCTACTTCACAGACAATCAAGAAACTAGCTGATATCGAAAGCGTTAAAGGCATTTACTATGATTCAATTGCAGATGTCAAATTTTCTGAGGAGAACATTTCAGATTCAAATTTTGTAAATCCTGCAAGAAATATCAACGCAGATATGCTCTGGAAGAAAGGTATTGATGGAAAGGGCGTCGTAGTGGCGGTTATCGATTCGGGGATCGATGACAATCATCCTGATCTTATCGATAAAGTTGTAGACGAAAAGAACTTTGTAGAAGAGGAATCCTCTACTGACGACTTCTTAGGTCATGGTACAATGGTAGCAGGCATCATCGTCGGATCAGGAGCAGCATCTGAAGGCAAGTATATGGGCATAGCACCCGGTGCCAAATTGCTCAATGTTAAGGTCATTGATCGCAATGGAAATGGTCGAATATCTGATATTATTGCTGGAATAGAGTGGGCCCTTTACAACGACGCAGATATTCTCAGCTTGAGCTTAGGTGGCATGAATTTAGGAGAGACAAATCCCCCGATCACCATGGCTGCAGACAAAGCGATGGACGCGGGAGCTGTAGTATGTGTAGCTGCTGGCAATCACAACAGCACTAAGCTGGAGAGCATCTCTGGACTTAGCATAAAGAAACCGATTACTGCAGACATCGATATTAATCCAATAAGATCTAGCCAGATCAAGGATAATAAGAATGATAACCCATTATTGCTATTAGTTCCCATCGTTTTGGCTCTTCCACCAAGTCTCATTGACTCGCCAGGGGATGGTGTAAAAGTCGTTACAGTCGGAGCATCCGATAGCCAGGGCTTTATTGCTGACTTCAGCGGATCCGGTCCTATAAGGGATGGCAGAACAAAACCTACTGTTGTCGGTCCAGGAGTTAATATAGTCTCTACTGTTCCGCCAGGTCTGGAACATCCAGATTACTTGGATATATATTATGCCAGAGAATCTGGAACAAGTCTATCTACGCCAGTAGCGGCAGGCTTGGCTGCACTCCTTCTCCAAGCCAATCCAAATCTTACGCCTGCAGGTATCAAAGCCGCTATGACGCTGGGTGCGGTTAAGCTTAATAACACAATTGGCGACCAATATGAAGAATACTACCAAGGTTCAGGGCACTTGAATGCTCTTAGATCCTATGAACTTTTAGGCCAAGACCTATGTGGCGTTGAGCCAAACAGTTGGGTGGCTGGCAAATGGGCTTATCTTCCCGCAGGAAAGGCTCTTTATGTAGGACTAGATATTGGGGCCGATCGGCCTCAAAAGAAGCTTTATGCTCTGGCGCCACAAGATGAGGATTGGACGAGCAAGTTTGTATTTTTCACAGATAAGGAAAGAAAAGACATCGAAATTATTCCATCTGGGGAGGTTTCTGAATGGATCAGTTTGCAGCCTCTTCCACGCAACATTCCTGCTAATGGTCAAAAAGTGTTCAGTGCATCATTGGAAGTTCCAAACGGAACTTTGCCGGGAATCTATAGGGGTTCAATTGACATAAAGAATAAAGGAAAAATTATTTTCACGATACCAGTAACAGTTCAGGTGGCTGAGCCGATAGAGATAGCAAAAGGACAAGCTATTATCCGGTCGATTTTGCAGAATAATCAATGGCACTACTATTACCTTGGTGTCCCATTAGGTACGAGCGACCTTCAGATCAGTCTAACTTGCTTTAATAAGTCTGTCCCGGACCTTTTCCTTCTTTCGCCTACTAGCGAATACTTTACGGGAGAACAAAAAGGTCAAATTTCGGAATTAAGGATAGAAGACCCAGTTTCAGGCCAGTGGTTACTCGCAATCCATGGAAAGAAGATGTCTTTGCCCGAGAATTATACTTTAAGAATAGAGCGTTCCTTAATCAATAGTTTTCCAAAACGATGGTCTGTAAACACTGCATTTCCTGGTTCGACGACAACGATAAGATTTGATGTGCTGAACCATGGTCCCGAGATGAACGATATGAAATATAATGGAGTTAGAGAAAACATAACTGCAATTGATTTTCAGGCATCGGTGACCATTAAAGAGCTCTGGGATAGTGTAATCGACGTTCAGCCCGGCACAAATAGGATTTCAGCAAGATTAGATTCCGAGGGAGAGAGCAATGAAAGCCAATTGCTCTTACTATTTGAGAATCCTAACGGAGATCCAGTCGATGCTGACTTAGGCGCTGGAAATTTGGGTCCTATCGAGATCATTCAGCCCGAGGTTGGCAAATGGAAGGTAAGAGTTTATGGGTATGAGATTCCAAGAGGTGCACAAGCATTTAGATTAAAATTGATTAAATATGCAAAAGAAGATTGGAACTGGATATCCGCTTTTGGACCCAAAAGATTGGAAAGCGACTCAAACGCCACAATAGATGCAAGCTTAAGAATTCCTGAAAATACCTCAGTAAATCGATTAGACGGTTACATTGAAATTCATAATTCTAATGAGTCATTTCAAATACCTGTTAGCATAAAGATAGCCCAAGCCTCCCTGGACGGCCTTAATTATACAACAAGTGTGGATAGTGATAATGATAGCTTTTACGATAAACTTTCATTGGGATTTACCATCAATTCAACTTCCACAGGGAAGTACAGGATCGAGGGAATCCTCACAGATTGTTCAGGAAACCTTATTGAGAGAATAACCAAGAGATGTGACGCACAGCAAAATAGCACAACACAGGTAGATATATCTGGAAAGAAGATATGGGAAGTTGGCAAGTGCGGTCCTTTGCACATAAAGGGTCTAATGCTATATAATGAGCAAGGTGAATTATTGGACCGCTTTAAAGGATCCATAACTTTAAAGATGAATCCTCAAGAGTTCCAACCTCCTCCTGCATATTTTACGGGAAGTTTTGAGAATAAAACAACAACAGGCAAGATAGCTATAGGAGTAGGTCTCTCTATAATCAAACCGGGAAGCTATAAACTCTCCAGTCGGCTGGAGGATGATAGAGGAGAAGAGTTGGGCAAGGATTCTTCAGTCAGCAGCCTCCAGCCTGGCAATACAACTCTAACCATGGACTTCAATCCTACTAAGTTCATGATGCTTGGGAGAAACTCAAAGCTATATCTCAAAGATCTGACTATAAGCATGAACGGCACTGACTTGGATAGTTTGGATGATGCTTGGTCAAGCGGTATCATGAGCCCAGAAGCTTTCACATAAGGATCATCAGGGATGCCAAGCAATATTAGGCGAGAGAATGGCAAAGTTGTTATACCCTAAATGGAGCACCATTCAAACCTATTCTGGAAATCTCTTCGCGTTCCCTAAGAGAGATTATAATTATCAATAAATTCATTAAATAATTTTGAGTTTATCTATATGCATTTCTTGAGTAATGAGAGAGACTATTGGTCAGCCAATTAGTGAGGAACCCAGTAAGAAAACAAATGAACATCATTGAGAAGATACTGCTGCGTGAGTCGACATTAAAAGCAACTAATCCAGAGCTGAAAATAACGTAAGCCATATAGCCAAATATAAGGCTCAGCAGTGGAAGCGATACGTACCATACTCGCTTATATCTAACAACTGTCGCTTCTCGAAGCAAATCATCTATGGCCCCCGTAAGAATTTGTGCCGATGATCCTAAACCTGCAAAGAATGAAGCCCATAAAGGAACTTCCAATACAGTTACATATGAATATCGATAGATAAGAAATCCAAATAAGAAACAGGAAAAAATCCCAAAAAAAACTGAATAAAGACCATATAGCTTGAAAAAGAATGAAATTGTGCTGAAGCTATGAATTTTCAACTCCCGCAGCTTGAACTTCGCATCGTTTATCGCATTGGTAAGCTCATACTCAGCTCGATCATAGTATAGAAATGAATCTTGAAGGTTCTCTTTATTGAGTTCCTTTATGGCCAATATGTAAAAATCATAGCTATTCTTAACATCGATTGAACTCCTATGGGCCGCTTGAAGTGCTCTATTAAGCCTCTTTAGATCTTCTTCTATCTTTGAAGAATTCTCCAAAACTCCCTTCAACTCCACATTATCTTACTTATTAAATTAGTATATATAGTTTTTTACTTTAGTCGTATATTAAGTTTAATAAAATAATTTAACAATTTTCGATGTTTAAAACTGCAACTGCTATATCAGCATCATTTCGTAGCAAAAATTAAAAAAAATTATTTATAATTCAGTTTAAAAATAAATTGATGAGCCGAACTAGCCAAATCTTTTATGATATACGTCTCTCTTAAGCAAATCCATAATGATTAAATGTCATACCACTCACCAACGCTCTCAAATCGATATTTTCCGAGAGAAAAAACCAGATTACTTCTTCGAAATCCTAATTAGCCGCAAATTTTCAATCATGCTCTCCGCAATATTGCAGCATTCTTCCAGAGACTCATCTTGATGAGCTAAAACTTGTTCAAATAATTTTTTGTCCATGGTTGGAGATTAGCATATCTTCCTTAAAAATTTTACCTTTTTATCAATTAGATTGCGTTCTGAAAAAAAATTATGTATATTAAAATTAATAAAATGATTTACAATCTAATAATCCTGTAACTATCAATAGTCTGATATCGCAAAGCTTTGCTTCTCTAAAGCGGACATACTTTAATACTTTGCCAGATAGTCATTTGTTATGCTCTATGATCAGATCTTCTGTCCTTGTTGCGATGAGGATACTGAACATACAATCATCAAGTCGGGGCAGGAGATTCTCGTAAAATGCAAAAATTGCAATGAATTACACTCGCATCGGAAAGACCGAAAAAAGTTGACAAATATTAGAGTTATAGTGAATAATGGGGCATATTCAAAGACCTACCAGGTCAATATTCCAGTCAAAGACGAATTGAGCGTGGGAAGGCAGCTTCTAATCGATGATGCATCAAAGGGTGGTATCCTCACAGAGATAACTTCCTTGGAATTGGATCGTCGTAGATCATACAAAGCTCTTGCTCAGGATGTCAAGACGATCTGGACAAGGGTTATCAACGAGGTAGTCCTGAAAGTATCCGTCTTCAGAAAAGGCGAGACCAAGAATTTGCGATTGTCCTTGCCAGGCAGTGAACTTTGCACCGTGGGAGAAATAAGGGAAATAGAGGGAACAAAGTTCAGAGTCAATAAGATAAAGTTGCGCGGTCAGGGATTTGGCAAAGGAGCTGAAGCCAAAGATATCGTAAGGATTTGGGGCCAGAAGCTATGAGGAAAGAGCATCTCTTCGAAGGCATGCGAGGAAGGATTGACGATCGCGTGATATTGGCTATGGCCAAAGTGCCTCGAGAACTATTCATTCCAGAGTCATATAAGTCGAATGCATACGAAGATACACCACTCCCGATTGGTTATGGCCAAACCATTTCCGCTCCCCATATGGTGGCTATTATGTGCGTTTTGCTCGACCTACAAAATGCAATGCAGATCCTAGAAATTGGTGGCGGAAGTGGTTATCATGCCGCTGTTATGGCCAACCTTGTGAAACCTGACGGTCATGTCTTTTCTATAGAAAGGATACCTGAATTGGTAGCTCAGGCAAGAGAAAACCTCCGCAATGCCGGAGTAGTCAACGTATCCATGATCGAGGGAGATGGAAGCACTGGCCTGCTTGAGCATGCTCCTTTTGATAGGATAAGCGTAGCTGCCACTGCTCCTCGCGTCCCTGAACCTTTAAAGCAGCAGCTAAAAGTAGGAGGCAAGATGGTCATTCCAGTGGGCACAACATTCCAAGAGCTAATCTTGCTTAAAAGAAAAAATGGATTCTACATCGAAGAAAAGATGGGAGTAGCGTTTGTGCCACTTATAGGAGAACATGGCTTTAAAGAATAATCCTTGTACCACATAGTCTTGAGTCCGAACTGAGTTAAGATGAAACCGCTGACTGACTTCGAAATCAACTTCAATGAACATGGAAATGCGATAGCAGAAATGAAGAAGTCTAACTCTTAGAATTTTGGAAGCGATGCCATGCATTATTGGTTTTGTCGTGCTCGACCGGTGGCCTGCCCGAGGTTAATATAATAATTCTGAGGTAGGGCAACCTTGACCTTTGCGGAAAATATGTAGCCTATAAGAGCTACATATTGATCAAGTTCGCAATTAGTATAGAAGAAATGGGACAGAACAAAAATCCCACAAAATTAATGAAAGATCCGAAACGCAATTCACACCCCATAAGAAACCGTTTTGATTGAAAATGTATCCATTTATGACTCTCATCTTAGCGCTCTCTAAGACCAAGAATGAGCGGCCCTAAATTACTTTTATGTTCATCCTAATTTCATCCCATTCTTGATAGATGCGCATACCTCCTGAAAGTGCGCATAAATATATTCAGGAATTTCATACATCTTGGATGAAATCGGGCGCATTACCATAGCTGCGATTTCAGGGCATTACACTTGCATAACTCGATTTATCGCAATCCAACCTAATTGTTCGAACTCCGCGTATCCCAATAGGGTCGGACACACTGGGTTTTCGATTCAGCAGTGGAAACAATTAAGCTTTGATAAGTGCAGTTAGGAAGCAGTTATTAGCCATCAAATAAACTAAAAGAGAGAGATAAGATGCTTTACGATTCCCAAGAACTTGATAGGAACTATCTTTTGGACGTGCTTGAAAATCTCGTCGGATTCAGGACGGTAACCCCACCTGGAGGTTTCTACAATGAAATCATTGACTATCTTCTTCCTATATTCAAAGGATTAGGCTTTAAAACTGATAAAATTATTATGCCCCAAGAAATATTCCTGGCTCGGTGTACCGATAACAGGCTCTCAGGAGATCGTGTTAACTTTAGAGCTACTCTTGATGTTGGCGCAAAGAAAACTTTGGTTTTATACACGCACCTCGATGTTGTTCCTGCAGGAGATGGTTGGTCTACTGATCCATTCAAGCTAGTTAGTAGCAATAATAGAATCTATGGCCGGGGCGTCTCTGATTCTAAGGGTGCAATTGCTTCGCTTATTGCAGCTCTCAAAGCGTTTTTTAGCGAGAAGAAGCCAAAATTTAATCTCGATATCCTTTTGACCACTGACGAGGAAGTAGTAGGTTATTCTGGTTTATGCTATTTAACAGATATAGGCCTGGTTCAAGGAGACTACATGCTATGTATGGACGGATTCTCAGATAGTTTGGTGATCGGCAGCAATGGGATAATAACTTGGGAAATTGCAGTATTTGGGAAGTCGGCTCATAGCGGTTCGAGTTTCTTAGGCATTAATGCTATAGAAAAATCCCTTTTAGTTATGGAAGCACTGTTAGCTCTAAAGAAAAATGTGCAGTCTAGAAAGTCATCTTTAGAAGCAAGCTCAGCTTTTGATGTGTTAGGCATAAAGAACCTAATGCCAATGCTCAATATAACAATGATCAATGGTGGCATTAAGGAAAATATTGTACCTGATAAATGCACACTTCGCGGTGATAGGAGGGTTATTCCTGAAGAAACGATGGAAGATGCTATGCGGGAGCTAGAGGATGTCTTGAAGCCGTTAGATGCTCAGCTGGAACTGAAAATTTTCCCAGGTTATCCTCCAATGCACATGAATCCGGATCATAGGTGGGTTGAAGATGTTAGA
>JALHSR010000310.1 GCA_022865315.1 Methanotrichaceae archaeon
AAGGGCTGCTAACGGAGTTGGAGAAGATCAAAGTAATGATTTTGCCTGATGGACAGAAGATCACCACGGAGATTACCAAGAAGCAGCGTGAAATCCTGGATGCCCTTAATATGTGTGCCTAAATGCTGGGGAGGTCAGGTTATACCCAATCCTACTTAGAATTTTCTCCAAACATAACCATATAGTATAATTTAAAAATATAGTATAATTTAAAATAAAGATTTAAATAATTATAGCTACCGACTTTTGACAGCTAATAATGTTACTAGTAAACTACCCGAGACTTTACAGAGCCGCAGCAAACGCAAAATATCAAAAAAATTAGAAAGTTCTAGTTAACGTCACTCTAAGGCTTTCCTGTCAAGCTGTGCATGCGGGAAAAAAGATTAAAGGGATCCTTCTGGATTGAGCTATGAGGAACGGTCGCTGATTTTAGCTTCCTTTATTGGCTTCGTAATATTTCTTCTTCGGCATCGAGATCAGGTTACATCTCTGGTGTCCTAGCCTTTAACATCCTGCTGTTCGTGCTTTATCTTTTTGATTGATATGGAGAGCTACATTCACACAGATGTATCCGAATGATCCTTCATAGATCGTGACACAGTAACTCAGCTGATAAGGTTTATGAGCCTTTATATTTAAAAACTGAAACATAATTGCCACTGCTATGAAAGCTAATAATCGAAATGCGAATATCAGCAGGTTGTTAGGCCTCGTATCCGGTCGAGGACTTATAGAGTTCTCTTATGCACTCTGCAGCCTCACCTGGAACTTTCTCTTCCAACTTGTCCAGAAATATCCTAGCGAATTCAGGAGAAATGCACAGCAAGCACTCTGACTGATCCAGGATGCGATCTGCAAGATATTTAAAATCATCTACAGACAGCCTTTCCAGTCGGTCTCGGAAATCCTCATCATCTGCGGCAAAATGCATGGATACAGGGGGCAATATGGAGCGGTAGTGTATGGGTTGATGCATCTCTGGCGCCAGCTTGGTCAGGATCGCAATATCTTTCTCGTTGAGCTTTCTCATAGATACCCCTCAAAGCTAGGTTTTTAATACTCGCATTAATAATATTTTGCGGTAAGCCTAAAATCTCGATCCCGTTGTAAGGAGATCGTAACGGTCAGACGCAAATTATTCTAGCCGTTGGAGATAATATCAATTATTTTGCCTATCGTCGGCATTGCCAGGAGGATGATTGGATGGAGAAGGATATCGTGCCGGTCGCAGAGCTGGACTGTATAGGATTATTTTGCCCAATTCCCATCGCCAGGACCAAGGAGGAGATAGATAAGATCGAAGTAGGGCAAATCCTTAAGGTGGAAGCTGACGATCCTGCAGCAGAAGAGGACATCAAGCGATGGGCGAAGCGAGTTGGGCACGAGGTCGTAAAGCTTGAGAAGTCCGGAAACGTAATTGTTTTCTGGATAAAAAGGAAGAAATGAATAAAAGATCAACTTAAGGCATAAAGCGAATAGAGAGTTCGCATAGAAAGGAAAAGGATGGTGAAAGCATGAGCAAGATGCTTTATATTCAGACGAGCGGCATTGAAACGCCCGAAAGATTGTATGCGCCCTTCATCCTTGGCATGACTGCGAGGGCTATGGATGTAGAAGCCTCGATATTCTTCATGATAAAGGGGATAACCGTCATGAAGAAAGGCGAGTCAGAGAAAGTGAAGATAGGAAGTTTTCCCAGATTGAGTGAAGTCGTGGATCTGGCTCTGAAGGCGGGCGTGAAGATATATGTTTGTGAGCAGAGCACTCAATTGCTGGGTATCCCAAGAGGTGACTTCATACCTGAGGCAACTATCGCCGGAGCCGGGACTCTTAACGACCTAGCTTTAGATGCGGATTCTGTCATCACCTTCTAGAGATTAAAGAAATTTATGAGCGGAATTTACCTTGACTACCAATCTGCATCTCCTGTTGATCCTAGAGTACATGATTTTGCTGAGCGTTACCTAACTAAGGAGTTTGGAAATCCCTCAGCTCTTCACTCTAGCGGTCTAGCGGCCAAGGTTGCATTAGAGGAGGCAAGAGCCAAGGTTGCCGAGTTTATAAATGCCGAAAGTGCTGAAACAATAGTTTTCACCTCAGGCGTGACTGAAGCCAACAACCTGGCCATCCGAGGGACTGCCTTGAGAAATTCATCAAAGGGAAAGGCACTCTTGGCTAGTGCCATCGAACACATCTCGGTACTCAATCCCATGAAGGATCTCAAGAAAGGCGGATTTGATCTTGCACTTGTGCCTGTGGACTCAACGGGCATCATCGATCTGGTAATGTTGGAGAGCCTCCTTTCAAAAGAGACTATTCTGACTTCCATAATGTATGCCAACAGTGAGATAGGTACGATCGAGCCGATTAGAGAAGCAAGCGAGATTGTTCACAAAAAAGGATTGTACTTACATGTTGATGCCGCGGCTGCCGAAGGGCGAATACCTATTGATGTCCAGAATGATGGAATAGATCTTCTCACTCTTTCTTCCAACGATCTTTATGGGCCTCAAGGTGCAGGCGCTCTTTACATTAAGCCTGGCATGCGAATCCAACCTGTGCTCTTCGGCGGGGGTCAAGAGAGGGGGTTTAGGTCGGGAACTGAGAATCTATTCGCCATCGTGGGTATGGGCGAAGCTGCCAGGTTGGCTAAGATGGAGATGGAAGGTGAAGGCAATCGGTTGCGCGGTATCCGTGATGAGCTGATCAAAAAGCTATTGCAGATCGATGAAGCTTACCTCACAGGTCACCCGCATAAAAGGCTTTCCAACCACGCTAGCTTTAGGTTCAGCCGGATCGAGGGCGAGAGCATACTCCTAACACTGGATGCAATGTTCAATATACAGGTATCGACAGGCTCAGCCTGTTCCTCCCGTACTCTGGAACCTTCTCATGTCTTACTCGCTATAGGTTTAAAGCATGAGCAAGCACATGGTTCAATGGTTATGACACTAGGAAAACATAACGATCCGGATCAGGTACCTTTAATCGCAACTGCTGTGAGCAATACTGTGCAACGATTAAGAGCGCTATCTCCCCTGTAAAAGGTGATTTGAATGGCACAGATAGGTTACTCCAAGAAAGTTATGGAACATTTCATGAATCCCAGAAACGTGGGAGTGATAGAGAATCCCGATGGCTATGGCAAAGTCGGCAATCCGGTCTGCGGCGATCTCATGGAGATATTTATCAAGGTTAAGGACGCGAAAATTGATGACATCAAGTTCAGGACCTTTGGTTGTGGCTCAGCGATAGCAGTGAGCAGTATGGTCACGGAGATGGCGAAAGGCAAGACGTTGGAGGAAGCCATGAAGATTACTCGCAAAGATGTGGCTGATGAGCTGGAAGGGCTGCCTCCCCAAAAGATGCATTGCTCAAATTTAGGTGCTGATGCACTGCATGACGCCATTAAGGACTATTGGGTTAAGAGTGGGAAGATAAAGGCGGACGAGGTAAAGGAAGTTGAGGGTCACGAGGGCGTGTCGTGCCCGACAGAATGAAGCAATAGAATGGTTTTGGCCGCGATTCATTAAGTATCACGATTAGTCTTGTCATTAATGTCGTAGAACTACTTTCTAAAATTTCGATCAATATATTATTTTATACTTATTTTAAGTAAATAAATTTCTCTCTGTTTCCGAGCCAAACAACATTTTTATAAATATATCTCAAAATTAAGATGTATCACTCTATGCGCCAGATTTTATGTTTACGGGCGGAAATAATATCCGAAAACATCGATACAAATTGAAAGATCACAAGAATGTTTTCATAAAATAGATAAATAATGTTATGGTTTTATAATGTTATGGTTTTGCTCAAAATTCCGTCAAGATTTTCTTAAATTTACGATAAATTCAGAAGAAAGCCCACGATCTTTAGTCGTGGGATGAATTCGTACACTTCCCAGTTAAGTATATATACTTGCCAAGCCTCTATATAATTGATGGCAAAAGACAGATGGACACATAGCAATACCACAATCTATAATATAGGCTATCACCTTATATGGTGTCCAAAGTATGGACGAAAAGTGTTAGTTGGAGACGTAGAGGCTCGATTGAAACAGCTTCTAACCGAGAAAGCTAACGAGATCGGAGTCTCTATCGAAGAGATGAAAATACTCCCTGATCATGTCCA
>JALHSR010000031.1 GCA_022865315.1 Methanotrichaceae archaeon
ATTACCCCTAAGCATATCGATTTCTTAGCCAAAAAAACAAGTGCGGGGATTCGGAAATACGCACGAAATATCATGCAATAAAATTATACGGAGAATTTATATGTTTTAAGCTTTTTGAATATTTACGATGGGAAATGAATATCTTAGAATCATTATTGTGCTTCTAATGACAGCTCAAATATCTCCTCAAATAGGACAACAAGTGTCAGGCACAGATATAGATCCATTCAACTTTAAAGGTGAATACCAATTAGATTCAACTAAATTAACTCCTAATGAGAAAACTGCCCTACCATACGCTCAAAAAATGGGAGAATCTTATGGAATAAGTCCCGCTCTAATAATGGCTATAATAAGTCATGAAAGCACATTTAACGCAAATGCTGTGGGGGATGGCGGTTTAGCAATTGGATATATGCAACTGCATTGGGATGCTGCATATGATGCTGGTGATAGAAGCTCAAGAGGCAATTCTAAGGAATTGGCACAACAGGATTGGCCAACGAATGGTAAAAATCCTGACTTAAATATACAATGTGGATGCGGATATCTCAACCTATGTCATAAAAAATGCAGTAATAGCGCTATTTATGCAGGGGATGCTCTCGAGAACACTCTTTCTGCTTACAATAAAGGCTGGCCGCATGGCCCTGATAGAGATAATGAATATACCTATGTTAATCCTATAATTGACAAATATAATAAGTATAAACAGTTTATATTAAATCCTCCTGCAGCAGTTGCAGGAGCTTCGATGGGATTTCCAATCACTTTAGCTCTTTGCGTCCACTCTGGAAGTGCAGATGGACCAGCAATATCTGGATCAGCTACGGTTACAGGTCAAGATGGCGCAGGCAATAGATTCGAAAGAACCTCCGATAATGACGGTTTTGTTCTTATTAGCGGTACGCCAGGAACTTGGTCCTTCACCGCTTCCGCACCTGGATACGAGACCAAGACTTGGAGTCAAGAGATAACCGAAACTGACACCAGGCACGTTTTCGTCATCCAACCAAGCCACGAAACACAACCCGCTAGCAGCATTGTTGGTGAATGGAACTTTTTTTATACCTTTGAGTCAAAAGAGGGAACGTCAGGCCCAATTCCCATAAATTATGTAATAATTTTCAATGATGGCCCCAGAGGTCGCTCCTTGAACATACCTCAGAGCAACTGCGAGGATTGCAGAGGAGGAGGATGGGTACAAAATGGGGATAATGTTTACTGGGCCATTGGTGAATATAGTCAGGAAGGGCGTCTATCAGCTGATCTGCGGTTGCCAAGTGGATATAGCGGAAGGTTGCCTGGTGAATTCACTGGAAAGATACATGGGAATAGCATGAATGGTTTAACTTACTTCGATAATGGTGAGTCTTTCAGCTGGTCTGCGGAAAGAATCGAAGGCTAGGGATCTCCAAAAATGCGTTTTGATCCTTTTTAGCTAATAAGGACGTGGCGCGAACTGTATAAAAAATCAAATTGATTATCAGATTGCTTTGAAAAAGAGAAAATATGGTGATGGCGAATGAGTTTTTATTGGCTCGGACATAGCACCGATTTTCCAGTAATAGTCAGCTTTGGTAACCCAGTTCTTTAGCCTTAGCGAAATTTGCCTCTGCTTCAGAGGCATGACCCAATGCATTAAGCACATGCCCTTTGTTATGCCAGGCTTCTGCATAATTCGGGTCGATTTTAATGGCCTTGTCATAAGCCTGAATAGCTTCGTTATACTTGTCTTGATTATTAAGAGACATACCTTTTATGTTCCAAGCCAATGCATTGCGTGAATTGATTTCGATGACCTTATCGGAGCATTCGATAGCCTTACCAAACATGTTCTTAATAAAGAAACAAGTTCCCGCATTTGAGAATTTCTCTTCAGCTCTTTCTTTATTTCCAGTAATTTTATCAACTTCGCCAAGATTATACCAAGTTTGTGCATTTTGAGGATCGATCTCCAATGCTTTAAAAAAGCAATCTAAAAATTCAATTTTACCATTTACAGGGTCAAATTTTTGAAGAAGAACCAGAGCATGCCCTTTATCACACCAAAAATCTGCGTTTTGAGGCTCCAGCTTGAGCGCTTTATCAAAACAGTCTATCGCTTCCTCATACCTTCCTTCACCAAGTAAAAAGTGGCCTTTAATGCCCCAAGCATAAGCATTTTGTGGATCCGCCAGGGTGGCATTGTTGTAGCATGCAAATGCTTCATCAGACTTGCCTAGTTTTTCGGTAGCATTGGCTTTATATATCCAATTATGCGGATTATTAGGCTCCAGTGCTATAGCTTTGTCGAAGCAATCTATTGACTCGCTATATCTATTAAGATAAAAGAGAGCTAACCCCTTTTTTGACAAAACAGTTTCTGCGATTTGATCAATATTATACTTGAGAGCCTCATTATAGCATACAATTGCCTCGTCGTATCTCTCAAGACCAGCGAGGGCAGCACCTTTAGTGCCATAGTAGAATGCAAAATCATAAGAATTTTCTGGATCGCGTTTTAGTAAAATATCTGCACATTCCAAAGCTTCCTGATACCTGCCCGAAAGACATAGGGATACACTTTCAGAGAATAGATCATTAGAGGGTTTTGCATCCAATGGATTTACAGATTTGGTCTGTAGCTTATTTTTCTCATCCTTATCCGAATCTCCGATCGCTAATGCCTCTTTACTCTCATCAAAAATGATCTGATATTCTTTTTTCGATGAACTAGGTGTCTTTGTCTCTTCTACTTTCTTCTTCAATTTATCAAAAAACCCCATTTTCATCACATATATTATTGGATTTTTCCATAAACTAACTATTTAATAATTGCACCTATAATTGCATTGAAAACAACAAAACTCTCGCATTACTCTTTTCCGGACTATTTCAATATTCTTTAACATCATCCCCTCGATTCTCTTTAGGTGGGCAAAGGCTCAAATGGCTTTATGAGAGGCAATGTCTTTGGGGAGATGCAGCTAGTGCATTACAATCACTAATTATAAATTCTATTACACGTTATCCACCTCAGAGGTGTACGTTGTGAAACACAAATGTTTTTGGTGCGGCGAAGAACATGAGTATAATATGAAATATTGTCCAACTTGCGAAGCTTGGGTATGCTTATAGACACCTATCAAACGGAAAATGCCCATACTGTCGCAAGTTGGTGAAGTAAACTTCTTGGTTTAGATTCTGTTTGCTTAGAATTTGTTGGTTTAGATGGGAATTTATCGAGAAAGCCCATTTTTACCAGAATCCAATGATTTTGTTGCGTTTATTGAATATTAAAAGAATTTTTTTTTTCTTTATCATTGCAATAAATGCAAGCTTTATATTCGGTACATTTCAAATTTTCCAGTGGTTCCGAAAGCAGTCCGTTTTCCAGAAATCTTGCCTGCTTCAAAATCTAATTTTCCTATATATTTTACAGTAGGTCGATGTCCAAAATTATATTCTTGAATGGCTTCAATTTCACCGGATAGTTCTGGATATTTGCTTTTAATACTCGCATATAGATAGGGAACGGACTTATCACTTTTTTTTAGGTTTTTAATTTTTTCTAAGTTAATGCTTGGCTCTCTTATTGTGCCATAAAATGTGTAATAATTACCGAACTTGTCTATCTCTTCAAAAAATAATTCTGCCTCAAAATTATTAGAAGCTGCTCGGAGAAAAGCTGGTCGAGCGTATGTACCTTTCCAATTAGGTTCGAATTCCGCTCCTAATTTCTTATTGTATAACCTGAGAAAATTGCTAAGCTGATTATCAGTAATATTCGCCAAATAGTGCGATTCAGCAACGCTAAAGTGACATTCATCCTGAGTATGACCACAATCCCACAAATCGCTGTCCACAATATTTAATGTGCGTATGTTTATTTTATTACCTTTTGCCAATATTAAAAATACTCTTAATCCACTACCCATCTTTGGTCCACTAATTTGATATTCATAAAACAAATTCAAATCTGGGGTCTGAGAAAGAGAAGCTTCGATATTCTTCAATTTTGATTTTACACTTTCGCTTTTTGCTTTGATCACTTTAGCGTATTCCTCTTGTTTTTTTTTAGCCCCTGCTACACATTGGAGAACTAATGAATATCTAGATAACAGCGAAGCAAGTTGCACTCCCGGAAGCGCAGAAGCTAGATGTTCCGCTCTAGATGATTGCGTTTCTTGTAAAGGCGAGTGCTTTGCCCTGGCACTCATTCAATCTCGAACGAGAATTGGATCTGTTCTCAGGGAAAATGGAAAAAAGCTGAATCAATGGATGCAACAGCCGAAAAGTGGAACGAAATGGGTGTCCATCTTGCTAATGATTGCGGTAAATATGAAGAGGCAATCAAAAGCTTTGATGAAGCTTTGAACCTAGATTCAAGCTTTTTTGCTGCATGGCACAATAAAGGCAATGCCCTCAATAAGCTGGGCGATCATGACGGGGCTAAAAAATGTTGGGATGAGGCTCGTGAGTTAGAGCCTGGATTTTGCACTGAACATCAAGGATTATATGTCTCAAATCCAAAAGCGGGCATCGGTTGTTATTCCCTCCCAGGTCCCAGTCCAATAGCCCGGTGCGATTAAGGAAATGTGAACACACAAAATGGCTCCGTCAGAAGATCCTATTTTTTCATGACTATGCTATCTTTCACCCTATGGCAATCTGGATAGGTTTGTAACAGTCTATGCGTTCGTTTCAGCTGTCTTTTTCTCACGAATCAGTGATTCAAAAGCGTGGCTAATGTTGCGGTATCGTTGGGACTCAACTTGTGCCTCAACCCAATCGGCAGACTCTTCAGATATTGATATTGACATCTTTCTGAGTTTGCCTATCTTTACCCCTATTCTTGCCATAAAATATTAAGCATATTTTATCGCTTATATATTCATGCGGAGGATGCGAACTCGCACCAATTATGCTAGGCACGGCCTAAAGCCTACCAACTAACCGGATCGAGGCAATCATATTCAAGCCAGTTTCACCTCAAAAGTGTACCGCATATTTTACACATATTACCGCATGTGTATTTACGGTCATATTCGCATGCAAAATGGCCATTGGCACATACTCCGCCCCCCCATACTTCTTTCATCTCTCCGCATATATCACATTTTCTTTTTGTCATATCTTTTCCTCGCCCATTTATTTAGCCTCAATTTACATCAAGTTTTAATCCTTTATAACCTCTTTATACGTTTCGATATTTTCCTCAATCGTATCACCGGAAGCCAGAAAGTCGTATAATCATGGAATATTGCTAAGATCAAGACGCTGGGCTACAACCTCTTTAGCCTAGTCCGAGCATCCCAGTTCTTTTGCCCTGGCGAAAGCTGCATCTGCTTCAGCGTTGCGTCCTAAAAGCGAGAGAGCAAATCCTTTATTATGCCAAAATGAGCCTTCTTCCTGTAGCTTTATGGCGTTATCAAAAGCATTAACTGCTTCTTCGTATCTAGATAGGACGATAAGGGCCATTCCTTTGCTGTTCCAAGCAATACTATCGCTATTATTTAATTTAATTGCAGACTCAAAGCAGTCTAACGCCTCGTTGAATTTAAAGAGATTAGAATTGAGAATGCGGCCTTTGGCGATCCAAATATCAGCATTTTGCGGATCTAGCCTTAAAGCCTCATCATAACAATTTATTGCTTCGTCATAATTGCCAGTTCTAGAAAAGGATTTGCCTTTTGCGTGCCAAGCATCAGCATTTTTCGGATCAAGCTTTAAAGCCTCATTATAGCACTCGATTGATCCATTAGCGTCATTGAGAAGTTGAAGAGCTGCGCCTTTGTTAAGCCATCTGTTAGCATTTTTTGGGTCAAGCTTGATGGACATATCAAAACACTCTATTGCCTCTTCGAACCTTTCGAGACTTGCAAGAGCATCACCTTTGTTACTCCAGATGGCGCTTAAAATAAACGTCTCAGATTCGGCGTATTCTTTTGGATCAAGCTTGATGGACATATCAAAACACTCTATTGCCTCTTCGAAC
>JALHSR010000311.1 GCA_022865315.1 Methanotrichaceae archaeon
CGTAGTCGGGGTGATTCTGTGCTTCGCATCCCAAGCTTGCCTTCACCCTGCCCGGTTGCAAGAGGCCAACGAATGGCATTCCGGCCGAAGGGTTGCAAATTTAATCCCGGTGCCTCTCACATACCAAGCTTACGATTACACATGCGGGGTTGAAGCCCTCCAATCCATCCTCTATTACTATGGAAAGGATTTTCGCCATGACGAGCTGGCGAAGGTGTTAGAGCCAGATCCGACAAATGGAACTAATTACAAAAGGATGGTTGAGTTCGTCCGCTCTCTCGGATTCCGAGTGGATGTGCATACCTCTATGTCACTGGAGGACCTCAAGAAGTTGATTGATGACCGCAAGCCAACAATTGTCCTCATTCAGGCTTGGCCCGATTCCCCTGTCCAGTGGTCAGAAAGCTGGAACGAGGGTCATTATGCCGTAGCAATAGGATACGACGAAAAACATATCTATTTCATGGACCCATCAACTCTCGGCCATTACACTTTTATCCCTATTCCAGAGTTTCTCGATCGCTGGCACGATACGGATGGCCAGGTAAAATTAATTCATTTTGGCATGGTGATTACCCAGGAAGGATCTACGATTTATAATCCCGATATTATTAAGCGACTGGATTAAAGCCGGCGATGTATGAAAAAGAAGGTTAACGTGAAGCGAACGCAAGTAGGAACTTAAAATGAACCGAATGTGGATAAAAATACTGACTCCTTCCTGTAGTCGTTGGAATCAGGATTTCGTTATTGATCGTGAATTTCAGTCGGTAATCACTAAGACACGGAATCGATTATGCGGCAAACGTCTTCCGTTTCCCTATGACATACATGACCTGAAAGAGCAGTTCCTTCTTTTGCAAAATTTGAAAGGCGGTGTTAAGAGGACTTTCCATTTTCTTGTGATTAAATCCTAAATGTTTTAAGTGCTCCCATCTTTTCTCTAGATCGCCCGTATTATTAAGAAAGGAAGATTTAAGTAAGTCGCTCATCGAAATTTCCTCTCTGGGCAAACGTAGGACGGCAAGGCCGATTCGCTGAATCAGGAAGGGAATTCCAACCATCTTTGGTACGGAAATGACTATGATCCCATCTTCGGCAATCAGGGTGGCTATCTTTCTCAAAAAATCAATTCTGGATTCATACGGAAAGTCTTTGTCACCCACGTGTTCCAGAGTCTCTAACAAGTACACAATACCATAACTCCGGCCAGACAGTCTTAGCCGCAAGTCGTTAACCGTCAGGTTATCGTTACACATAAGTTCAACATTCTTAAGATCGAGTCTGCTTAATAGACCCTCACAGATTTTGATGAACTTTGGATTGTTATCAACGCCCATGACGCGGTGGAAATGCCTTGACAACGAGGGTAGGAAAATACCATCTACGCAGCCTAAGTCGATGACATTGCACGTATGGAAGTGCCTTCGTGTGAGCCTAAGGGCAATCTCAAAATGACGCGTTTTTATATAAGAGGAAACGCCCGGCCTCAGATAGTTATATTCTGAGTATGTCTTGTATTCCTGGTAATAATTGGGGCCTTCCACCCATGAATAGGCATCAATAGCAGGCTTAACGAAATGCTTCATGCCGTCCACCTTGAGCCGCACAATTTTGAAGCCAAATCATCGACTCTTCTATACCCCCCAGCGGTACTTTTCTTATAACACCCTTTCTTCTCATATCACAACATAGATAAAACCACCAAGTCAGTGCATCTCCCTTGCCCAGACGATAGATATTATCCAACACTTTCCCTCCGTAATCTTCGCCTCACATAAGAACGTACGCTCCAACATTTGTAGGTGGAGACGCTAATGAGAAGTTTACCTGGCAATGGCAGCTTGGGAATTATTTCTGGGATTGACAAGTTTTAAATAATTGACTATAATTATGGTCAAGATGAAATCACGACAAAGATGTCTCTTGGTTTATGCTCCTATAGTAAAATCGCACCTCAAAATGATTGAGCGCAAGTATCACTCGCTCATTCGCACTACCCTGGAAAATGAATTGCAGCTTGAGCCGGATGTGGAAACACGAAATCGTAAACCCCTAAAAAGACCCGTAACATTTGAAGCAGAGTGGGAATTTCGTTTTGGACCGGATAATAGGTTCAGAGTATTTTACGATATAA
>JALHSR010000312.1 GCA_022865315.1 Methanotrichaceae archaeon
GTCTGGTATGTGCCATTTCCGATTATGTTCCCTTGGCATTTGATTCCAAATAGATTGCACCTATCATTCGGACAGGCTACATCCACAAACTTAGGTTTAGGTCCCCTCTTACCCATTCGCTACCCCTCCAGCTAATAATTAGCAAATTAGGTGTATTTAAAACTTCAACTCATTGAGTCGTCACTACCAAAAAAAGATATAGTGGAAAAAACATAATAAAAAGATGGTTTTTTTTTTTCAAAAAATTATATTAACAAATCTTGATTATTTAATTTATTCCATTGATAAAGCCACAAGCTCGACAATGTCCATTACCTTCTTATCGTTACTCACGTCACTCAAATTTCTTAGACAAAGTGGACATGAGGTAATGATACAGTCAACTCCCTGCGGAATATCATCCAATCGCCGTCTAGCCAATCTCAACGAAAGATCCTTATAACCTGCCCTAACGCCTCCACCCCCGCCACAGCATCTAGCGTCCTTCCGATTAGTCACCATTTCTTCGAAGCTGCATATCGCTTCAATTAATTGTCGCGGTTTTTCGTATATTTTATTCATCCTTCCGAGATGGCAGGGATCATGGTATGTTACTTGCAGATTTAAGCGCCTTAATTCCATCTCTTGCAGATGATCTGCCAGGAATTCTGAAATGCTAATTATATCGATCTGGCTCGGATAATCATTCTTTAGTGTCGTATAGCAGCCTGCACATCCTGTTATGATCGCACCAGCTCCGACTCTATCGATTTCTCTAAGATTATGTTCAATGAGAGGACTCGCATCGAAGCCAGTACGAATTAAGGGAGATCCGCAACATTGCTCATTTTGTAAAACGGTGGCACCAAACCTACTTAAGATTTCAAACGCTTTTGATGATATTTCAGGATTACGGAAAGAGGCTAAACAGCCAGCGAAGTAAATATAGTCAGCTTTCTTCTTGAGTACCCTTCGATCGTGCAGCCAGGCCAGTCTGTCTAAGCGTTCTCCAAATGTATTGCCTGCACCCAATATGTTCCGGTGCAACTCAACCTGAACCTCAGTCATAATACCCAAAGATGCCAGCTCTCTCCGGGCAACTTCCACCAGATCCGGGGGATTGATACCTGCCGGACAATTCTCGATACAGAGACCGCAAGTAGTACATGCATTTAGGCTCTCCAACACTTCAGGACTCTGATTATGACCGTTTGCTAGGCTCTTGATAATCATGATACGGCCACGAGTATTTGCCGATTCCCAACCCTCCTCCTCAAAGACGGGACATACAGCCCGACAGTTTCCACATCTTATGCACTTGCTGATAACCCTAAGGTCAAGATTCATGTATACCAAATTTAAAGGCTTAGCTTTCCTGGATTCAGGATACCTTTTGGATCAAAGGTCCTTTTTATTGATTGCATAATTTCAAGAAAATCATTGCCAAGCTGGTCCCGCATATATATGGCTCTGGCCAAGCCAACGCCATGCTCAGAGCTGACCGTGCCACCCAGCTCTATGGCCGTCCTGTGGATCTTTTCCTGGGCCCTTTTTAATCGTTCCCATTGATCCGGATCCATTATATCTATGAATAAGGCAACATGCAGGCTACCATCACCTATATGCCCATATTTCATGGCAGGTATATCGAATTCCTCAGATATCTCTTGTATTTTCTTGATGAGTATAGGAATTTGCTTGATAGGAACACCAACGTCTTCCCCTGCATATACTCTTGTCTTGGTGGGATCGAGACGGGATATAGCAGCACCTACCAACCGACGTGCTTCCCAGATGGCACCCATCTCAGTCTTGCTGGATACCTCTCTTATGCTCTGCGCTAGCGGAGCGCATATTTCTATAATTCTATACGATTGTTCAGCCGTCGAATTGTCTGTGCCATCTACCTCGAACAGTATTATATCACCTAAATTGGGAAATACAAGGTTTGGATCGCAACGTTTCAATACAGCTATAGTGGTGTTATCAAGGATTTCGCAAGCTGATGGGATTATTCCAGCGGAAAATATTTGAATTACTACTTTTCCTGCAATTACGGCGCTGTCGAAGCTGGCTACTACTAACCTCTTTGCAATAGGTAGAGGCATAATCTTTAGACCCGCACGAGTGATAATACCAAGCGTTCCTTCAGATCCAACGAAAAGTCTAGTAAGGTCGTAGCCTACAGAGGATTTGAGCACTTTTGAACCAGTATTGATCACTCTGCCATCCGCAAGGACTACTTGTAAATCAAGCACATAATTCCGCGTAGTACCATATTTGATACAATGAATGCCACTGCTATTATTAGAGATCATCCCGCCGATCGTGCATATGGCTGAACTTCCTGGATCGGGTGGAAAGAAAAATCCAGATGACTTAAGAGTTCTATTTAGCTTCTCAGGAACTACTCCGGGCTCTACTATTACTTGAAGGTTTTCGATGTCAAACTCTATTATATTATTCATACTTGACATATCAAGTACAACTCCGCCCTTAACTGGGGTTGCACCTCCGGCCAAACCTGTTCCAGCACCCCGGGCTGTTACAGGAATTTCAAATTCATTGCAAATCATTAAGATCCTGGATACTTCTTCAGTACTTTTCGGTCGAATCACAAAGTCTGGCAAACCTTCAATTTGAGAGGCATCTGAAGCATAACAAAACCGCTCATCCAGAGAGCTTCTCACGCGTTCATTTACGATTTCATGGAATCGATCGAAAATTTGTATGGCACCCTTCATCGTCTAGAACCTAACCAGTAAGCAAAGCCGTTAGATATAAAATTTCCTCTTTAAATAGACCTTGTTCAGATAGATCCAAAGATAACACATTTGCTGGCAATATTGTTTAATAAATTCATGCGATTTTATCTTTGGACAGGAAGGAAGAAAACGACATTAAAAAAAAGCCTTTTAATGGGTTCTTTCACAGGCACCATAAATAGGTGATAATTAAGAGCCTAGCTTCGCTGATATTAGTGCTTACGCGGCGGAATTGCAGAGTGTACGACAACGCCCCACCCTATGCGATGGATTGCGGGTTGGACAGGCGGCATCTTTTGTTCGGGCTCAGTCCCAATGCTATCCGGTTTTGCGGAGATGATAGGCGAAATTGATCAAGAAAATCCGTTGCACCTTGATGCTTGTTCAAAATATTCTGA
The DNA here is from genome assembly GCA_022865315.1 of Methanotrichaceae archaeon. GTDB lineage: Archaea > Halobacteriota > Methanosarcinia > Methanotrichales > Methanotrichaceae > JALHSR01. Next base: position 3,143 of record JALHSR010000312.1, read on the forward strand.
CTCTGGAATTATTATTAGGACCAATGTAAATGCAGATATGTCCAAAGACTTTCAAACAATGAAGACTTATTTAGAGATTGAAATATCACTGCCCGATCGTAATCCTATTTATTTCGAAACATTATGAAAATGCGTATAACACCACTTTTAAGCTGTTTTATAAAAAAATAAAATTATTCAAGTATGAATTCAAGCTGAAGCAACATCTCCTAGAAGCCTATCCACAAGCCATTGGGGCTCAAATTTGACCAAATCGGAATATGCTTGTCCAACTCCCAAGAATATTATGGGCTTACCAGTAATATAGGATATGGAGATGGCTGAGCCGCCCTTCGCGTCTGCATCTGTCTTTGTTAGAATTGAGCCACCGATAGGCACAGATTCATTAAATAAACGGGCCCGCTCAATAGCATCGTTACCAGCAATAGCCTCGTCTACGAATATTAACAGGTCAGGCTTAGTAACCCTCACGATCTTTTTCATTTGGTCCATCAAATTTACATTCGTATGAAGCCTGCCAGCGGTATCCGCGAGAACTATATCCTTATTATGGGCTTTGGCATATTCTATGGCATCGAAGATAACTGCCGCAGGATCACTTCCAGTCTTGTGTTTTATGACCTTTAGACCCAGCTTCTTTCCATGTACCTCCAACTGTTCAATAGCACCTGCTCTAAATGTATCTCCTGCTGCTAGGACTACTGAATAGCTCCGGTCCTGAAGATATCTTGCAACTTTGGCGATGCTTGTTGTTTTGCCAGTGCCATTCACTCCTACAAAAAGAATCCTAATAGGCTTGGAGGCGCCTCGAATGTAATTATCGAAATCTAGATAATTCTTTGATAGCAGATCGATTAAAGCATTCTTCAGGCACATTTCTGCTAAGTCAGCGGTGTTGGCACCTATTTTTTTCTTGGATCCTACAAGATCAGATTTGACAAACGAAACAATCTCTTCTGCTACAGGCAGAGCTACATCACTTTCAAGAAGTGCCATTTCCAGCTGCCATAACGGCTCCTCTAAATCTTTCTCCTCAAGAATGACTTCTTGATCAAAGACAAGAGATTTGGCTTTATCTAATAAAGAGAACGTGCTTTCAGGTTTGAAATTATTATTTGGATCTTTTGGCCCTTTCCCGGACGAAAGATATTTCTCTGAACTGACCTTCATCGATTGCATTGAAAAGGATTCTGCTGTCTCTCCCTCTGGAAGTGCAATATCCAATTCCTCTAGTTCTGCTGTCTCTTTAGTTTGGCCTTGTTTATCTATCTTTTCTTGCAGCTTAGAACCTAAAGATTCCTTGAAACCAGCCAATTTTTCCCTAAATTTATTAAACAACCTGCCCCCCGCCTTTGGCCTGAACCTGCTGCTCATATTGGGCTAGAATAGTCTGTATTTTCTGAATTTCTCCGTCCAATTTTGATAGCACATCGTTCATCTTCTTCAGACCTTCAGAAATTTCAGATTTTTGGACCTGTAGAGATTCGCTAGCCTCAACTGTTGTCTTCTCGATACTTACTCCTGCGCCAACATTGAGAACGACCTTGGCCTTTGAAGCAAGCTTTGCATGTATAAAAGAGCCCGATCCAATAGACACAAGCATATTTTGCCCTTCATAAGCTTTATCCATTGCCTGCACTGCTTCAATGGCTCTGTCTAAACCTGCGGAGGTTAGCTGTGCAAGATTAATCTGGCGAACTAAGGCCTCTGCTTGGGATTGATACTGCTGATAAGCCAGAATTAATCTTCGAATCTCTTCCTCGCTCACCTGAGCGCTACTCAACGATGCTCACCTCATCGATTTTGATGAGATTTCTTTTCAGACCGTGCTCACTGCCCATAAGAGAATAGACCCATTCAACAGCATTCTTTTCATTTTCGCTCTCAATGAACTTTGAAAAGGAGCGCCATGCCTTGTTTACCTTCTCTGCCCTATATTTTCCCTTGACTTCATATATGCTCAATTATTTCACCCCTAAACCAAGAAACCTAAGGCATCTTCTATTCGACCGAGCTCGGGACCAGTAGTCTCAGAACCTGCTAAATATCCATAGCTATTTGCAAGCAAACCCGATCCTACCAATGGTGATCCAAAATTGACCGTGCCTATCTCTACCGAAAGCCTGAACAGATTCTCTAGCTGATCTATCTCCGAGACGGAAGCTCGCGGATGGACAAGAATACCACTGTTAGTGGCAACCCCACACATTCCTACAGTTTTTAGCCCTCCGATAGTGCCCTTCTGCACCTCAACCCCAAGAGTATCGGCCAATATATTACAGGCTTTATTTGTGAGGTCGGGATGAACTAGCGCTGCTGAATCGTTAGCCAAGATAACATTGCCTGCAGCATTTATCTTTCCAGGTAGCTTAGCAACCTTTCCTAGTTCAGATAGCCGATTTAGATCCTCCGAATTAGACTGCGAAGTGACAACAAAACCTTTTGAATTTCCACAGACAAGAGAACCAATAACTGAGCTCCCCCCAATCAAAATTGGCACCAGTTTAACCTTAAGCCGCTCTTGAAGCATTTCTCTAGTTGACTGACTCGTCTCCGGGGGTACTAGGATTAAATCTTCTGTGCATCTTGCAAATACACCTAGGAGGGAGCTTCCGGCAATTTTAATCCTTCTATCGCTGGCCAGCAAACTCTGCCTCAACCCCACCGTCTTCGAATTTGACCGCTCGAACTCTCACCCTTCGCGGCGGCTTAGAATCGCCTCTGGCCCATATAACCTCATTTAGGGTCTGATCTATCTTGACCTTATCCTCAGGGGTTTTCATATGCTTTGCCAGATAGCTTCTCACTTCTTTCACTGCTCGATTGGATCTTCTGTATCTCGGAACACGCATAGTGTCTTTTAGGGGAATTGTGTAAATTCGTTCAATATCTGCCATATTATACCTCCAATGTGCTTTTTCTCCAGTGCCTCCTCTTGGGATGAGAGACCACGCGCCGCATGGTCTTCACGATCACCCACGCAGGAACCCTTCTATTCTGATTAGATGCTTTAGCAAGCCTGATCTTTTTTCCTTTCAATTTCTTGGACAAATCTCTTCCTCCGGACGACTTTGGTATGAGTATGATTCTTTGGGAATATCCTATCAACCTCTTTCTGGCCATGCCGTTCGATTAAGGCGTACCTGAGTCCAACCTCGAAGTCAGAGGCTGGATATTTTTCTGATAAATATTCCTCGAATTCGAGGTATTCTGAAGCCATGATTCTTATGGTCTTTCCCCCTAGACCACCAAGAGGTCTGAGATATTGCATTCTTAGACGGTCCTCCATGCTTCGAATGTCTTCATAGCTCATCTTTGGGGCCATGTCATCTCGCCTAGTACCATCAGCTACAAATTCACATTCTTGAGCCAGAGTCTCTACTGCAACAGAATGAACATAATTCAATGCATCATTGGGACGACCCATTGATAACAAAATTTTCAAGGCTTCATCAAGCACGCTCTTATCAAAAACTATCCTTTTATGGGGATGTCCCAATTGCCCAGCAACCGAGGCAGCTACCTTCCAGGCCTGATCTTGACCAAAGCTAAAAGTAATTAGCTCTAGCTGATCAAAGAATGGCTCCAGAAGCAAGGTAGTAAGCGCGCTATCTTTGCCTCCACTAAATAAAACAACTGCCTTCATGAAAAGCTTATTTTCTGGTTATTGTTATGTCTCTCTTTTTTGGCTGAGCCTGCATTAGTATTGCTTTGAGTTGCTCATCAGTTATGGCATTTTTTAATCTCCCGCTCTGGGAAAGGATAATGAGCTGATTTTCGATTTGCGCAACAAATTCCGACCTGGTCATACGAATTGTATTAAGACGTTCCCTAGCCTCAGGTGTAAGAATGGTCCTCAATATTGCTGCCCTTCTGGCCTCCATGTCCTGCTGGGCATGTTCTTGCTGCACAGCCATATATTGCTGTTCCATCTGCTGCTTCTGAAGTTGCTCAATTCTTTTACGTCTTAATTCTGCAAACTCATCTTCAGCCATAGGCTCCTTCCTTCACTAATTAGGCTAAAACCTAACTAGCAGATTCAATAGCTTCTGCGGCCGATTCGCGTATATCGATTTTAATCTTGTAGGACATATCATCCAAGAATGCTTGGCCCTCAGGGGTCATTAGTCGGCCCCGTTTAGCCTTCTTGACATAACCGGCTTTTTCTAATTGCTGCAAAGCTTCTCTGACTATAGATCCGCTGCCTTTAGCGAAGCTGGGTGTTCTAACAGGCCTACGCTGCTTTCCTCCATAATAGCTTCTTAGTCTCGATACTCCTACAGGGCCATCAATATAGATTCTGCGAAGTAATGAAGCGCATCGCACAAACCACCAGTCTGGATTCATTGGGGGCATCTCTCTGTGTACCCCAGTCTTAACATAAGCAGCCCATTCTGGAGGCTGAACCTTCCCAGAAGTCTTCAGCTCCTGAGCCACCGCAGCTATTAAATCATTGGGAGGTACATCATAAACAGTTGTCAAATCCTTCAATCCTCCAAGATGATAAGGACAAACCAGAACCCTAACGCCAAAACAAGTATAAATGCTTTTTCCGTCCATTTTTTCTTCTTTGCAGTTAAGCTCAAGGTCTGCGTAAGCCCATCAATAATAATACAAAATTAAATTAATATTCATTTTAAATACCTTAAACCCTAAAGCAGATCTTTCTCCTTATCCACTATACCAAGAACATTGAGAAGCCCTAATAGATTTTCCCTAGATATAGTCCCATCAGAAACTCGTTTAAGGATATCTTTGGCATTGAAAGCCACACCCAACCCGGCGTTCTTTATCATGAGACAATCGTTTGCCCCATCCCCAACAGCCACTATACTCTCGGGTTTTATATTCTCCAACTCCGCAAGCTTGAAAATGATGCGTCCTTTGGCCTCGGCATCAATTATTTCTCCCTTTATTTCCCCAGTTAGAATTTCATCCTTTATCTCTAGCTCATTGGCAAACGCATAATCAAATCCAAGGCGACTCTTCAAAACATCTGTAAAATAAGTAAAACCGCCACTAATCAACGCGATCTTATAACCCACCTGCTTGAGATGGTGTATAAGCTCCTCAGAGCCCGGAGTGAGCTGCAGATCACTGGCAATCTCCTCTAGGGTGCTTATAGGAGTACCTCTCAGAAGCCGAACCCTTTGCCGCAGGGATTCCTGAAAATCCATTTCACCATTCATAGCCCTTTCAGTAATTGCTTTAACCTGATCATCTACGCCTGCAAAATCTGCTAATCTATTAATGATCTCGAAGTCCACAATAGTCATATCCATATCGAAAACGATGAGACGCTTCTCTTTCAGCGAGGTACCAAGATCTTGGATTATTACGTCGAGACCTAAATTCTCACATTCTCTTTTAAGGTTGCTAATACAGATATTAGCCTCACAATCGGCAAAGTCCATAAGAAATTCTATGGATATTAAATCACCACGGGCCGTCACTGAGGCTCGCTCTATGTTGATATTCATCGCAGCCGCAAGGGAAGCTACATCATGTATTATGCCTACTCTATCTCTCGCCAAAATAGTGACAATATAAAGATTCTTTTGTGATCTTCGACGACCCTGATATTGTTCAAGTGGCAGCAAATTATACTCGATGCCCAAGGAAGAAGCTTCACAATTGAACCTATCTTCGAGCTCTGATGGTTTCATTTTGGCACAAGTAAAGTCAGCTACCACTGACATAAAAAATATCCCTTGCATTACTCGTTGATCCATATCTACAATATTTACCCCACTGCGCGCAGCTTCTCTTAGCAGATCACGAATCAGTCCTGGTCTATCTTTTCCAATAAAAGAAATGACCCAAAAATTCTTGGCTAAAGGCTTTTCATCATCTGATTGCATTTCTTTCCTCGGAAAATTCAAGTTTCATATTGTTTTGAGTAGGCTGCATTATGCGGTATCAAATGCCTACGATAAAAACCTGAGCTTTTGTTGATCTTAAGAATATTACTCATTATTTGGATTAACCAGGATTCAAACAATCGAAAACTATTTATTTTTGTATAAAACATTTATATAAATGGGAGTGGCTGCCGTCCGTTGCCTACCTCTTGCAATATTATATTCTTGGCAACCACTTCGACCAGAGTTCATATTTTCAATTTTAGATTAAAGCAGAACTATTGCGTTGAGTCTTCCTCAAATATATTTGCCAACCTCGTGACTCCGTCGATTTCCTCAATTACAGAGGCCACAGGAACCGGAACCAAATTTCTCCAATTTCCTCCATCTAGCATGAGCTTTCTGATAGCTGTGCCTGAGTAAACATCACGTCGAAACATAGGTGGCTTTCTAACCACAATCCCGACCTCGGAAAAAAGCTGAACTACCAATAGATTATTTGAGTAAACAGTATCAAAACGGGGGACCATAGAAATAAGGTGAGAGACCCAGACTGCGTTTCGCTGGACATCCTCAAGAGGTATAACGTAACATCGGTTTCTCAAATCACTTAAGGCCTCATATATCATAGCTATGCGCTCACCGGCAGTAAATGGATTTTCCATTGTATGGCTGCTTTGAGCGCTTCCTATCACAATAACAATCTCAGCTACTTCTTCTGAAATCTTACGGAGAACTGCTTGGTGGCCTAAATGATACGGCTGGAAACGCCCGATATAAAGCCCCCTCCTGATGTAGCCTTGAGTCAAATTTGCCACCGAATTTCAGCTGCTTATCTTTATATAATGCTCTTGCCAATTAGCTTAATGGATCGCTCCTTGTCAGGTCCTATAGGTGATCCCACAACTATCTGAGTTACGCCCGTTTGGACCAACTCAGTAATCCTCGAACTGCATTTATCCGGCGTTCCTGAGATCGAGAAAGATTCAACCATTTTCAGAGTAACATCAGCCATTAACGATCCAAAATCTCCTTTTGCTATAGATGTATAGATTTTCTTGGCCTCATCCTGGGAGACCCCATGACGTTCTAGAACGTTATTAGGAGATCCAGCAATAATGAAAGCTACTACAATTTTGGCAGCTTTCTCTGCCTTTTCTAAGTCCCTATCCGCACTGAAGGAAGCATATGCGCAAATCTCTATTTCCTTAGGGTCGCGGCCAGCTTTTTCGGCACCTTGTTTTACGATAGGTATTGCGAACTTAAAGTCCTCAGGATGAGAAGCGTTAATTAGCACGCCATCACCTATAGCCCCGGCAAGCTCGAGCATTTTTGGGCCCTGCGCACCTATGTAGATAGGGATCTTATTTGTAGAGAAAGCCAGTTGTGCTCCCTTAAAGCCTCCTTGGTCGACTCTTGCCCGGGCTAGCAAAGCTTTGATTGTTAAAACGGCATCTTTAACACGAGTCAAAGGCTTATCCCATTCGATACCCATGGCCTCAAAGGTAGCCTTATCCCCTGGGCCTATGCCCAAAATGGCCCTGCCACCAGATAGCTCATTTATTGAAGCTATGCTGGAGGCAGTTATGGCTATGTTTCTGGTATAAGGATTAGTTACACCTGGTCCTAGCTTGACTCTGCTTGTTAATAAAGATAAAATTGCCAAGGTAGAGTAAGCATCTCTGTTATTATAATGATCGGTTATCCAAATAGTTTCGAAGCCTGCATCTTCTGCGAGCTTTGCCATGTAGCCGATCTTTAGAGCTGGATCGGCAGGCACGAACTCTATTCCAAACATCAGATTTCCTCCAGCTTTATGCGGTCGCCAGATTTCAGGCAGAACGCATCTGTTGCACTGCCCTGATTAACCGCAACCTCGACAAAACCATGACTGCCAATAGTAATAAGAGGTTCGATTCTTCTAACCTCTGCATAAGTCCTGACTTTTTTTAGTTTTATACCTTTAAGCGAGAGTTCAAAGCTTGGTAATTTCTTTAGGTTAAGTATTAAGTTGCCAAAATAATCTACGTAAATAATAGTCGTCTCGATTCCATCAATTAATCGCTTCGAATCTCCGAAATCTAAGTCAACTGGTCTTATTCTGGATCCAAAACTTTGCGGGCTTAATCCTTCAGCCAACATTGCTGCAACGGGCGCGAAAACATCACGGCCGTGGAATGTTGACGACGCCTTGAATTGATAAGCAATCTTGAAAGCCCTTAATTTGCCCAATGATTTTGCAGCCGGCATTATGAGCCCATTATCAGGTCCAACGAATAAATGGCCGCCGCTATCTACAACAATCCCAAATCGCTTCGTTCCCACTAAAGGATCAACAACGGCTAAATGTATTGTTCCGGGCTGAAAGAATCTGACGGAAGATAATAGTGCAAAAGCTCCTGCTCGAATGTTCTGAGGAGGAATGTCATGCGCGATATCAACAAAAATTACTTCTTTGTTTTTGAGCCGTTCTAAGATAACTCCCTTCATCTGGGCCGGATAAAAAGACCCAAAATCTGTAAGAAATGTTATTATTTTCATAATCTAATTCTGCTGAGGGCAGTCAATTATTATTTTTTATCCTTCTCCTTGCGAGATCTTTATCAAACCAGGCATATAAATGCTATAAGGTTAACTTCCAATAAAGCACTATTTCTTTTATTGATTTCTCCTATGCAAGGGAGCTAGGCTTTTCCCGCCGCTGAAAAAGTTAAATCCTGGAACCATAGCAGTCATACCGTTCTCATAACAGTAAAAGTCCAATTAGATAATCTGTCTGATTCTATTCGTCGCTATGCTATAGTCTATATGAAATAAAATACCTTGATTGCTTATAAAGGACCCAAGCTATGATTCCATCAAGATAAGGGAGATTCTTTATCTGATTGAACTCTATGACATGAAGTGGGAAGCCCAAATTTTTCCGATGGATTAGCAATATCTAGACCTTAGATAGGATTCGCATATAATTTCGTTAGACTAGATCATCTATATAAGGAAGTCACTCAATCTAACTCTCCATCAATCTGCAATTTTTCTACATTGGAATTGAACAATATTTCCTAATTATAATCGTCTGACCACCAAATTTTTGTTAAATATAATGCGATAATATTTTTAAAAATGATAATCGCGTAGTGAAATGATAATCTCGTAGTGAAGCTCATATATAGGCTACAATCCAATAATATTTAGGCATTATGATTCAATAGAAAATTATTAAGCCTTGATAACAATTATTCTTTTAATAAGAAATCAATTCTCTTGCGAGACCAATTAGCTTTCTTCAATAGGTGCTATAGACTATAGAGAGTCTCTTATTTCTTTTCCTCCACCTTTCCAAAGCGTTCTTGCCATGCCTTCTCAAGATTTTCTAAACAAATATCGCAAACACCCTTATAAGCGCCTTCAGGATTTGCTAGCGTATGAACTTGAGCTTTAATTGGAAAAAGGGTCGGTCTAGCACGGGTACAAAGATCGCAATCGGCCATTGTATATCAACTCCAGGAAGGGATTGTAGCTTCTAATCTTTGAACTTTTCTATTCATTTCTAAAAAGATAATTCGTTATGTAATCACATCTAATGAATGTATGATGATTTTATCTATTCCGCTCATAAGCCATCTCAGACCACCTTCACTTTGATCTCGCTAGATGACATGCAATAATCAATATTAGCTCCTATTTGAAAGGTCTCTCGCCTGCCATTCCGAAGAAGGATCCAACTACAAAGGTTCCTCTTGAAAATCTTTGTAACCTATCCCCGGGCGCACCTTCTGCTAGGTAAAGAACAATTTGTTGCCGAAATGGTAGATAACGGAACTAGCAATGCAGAAGTGGAGGACTTTAGTAAAAGAATCAATAGATTTCGTCTCAGCCAATATAAAAACATCCTTGGAGACCTAATTGAAAATTGTAATGCATTTTAGAATATAAAGATCGATGGGCTGGAATAGTGAAGCCAGAACATATGTATCATCCAATTATGAGCAACTTATCTCTATGGGTTTCGGACGCTTCGAACTTCTAGTTCGTAGATTGCGCTTTATTCCAAAGAAAATCGAGCAACTCAGTTCATAGAGGATATCGTATATCTCAGCCAGGATCTCTTTGGCAGCATCTAGCTCGAACATCCTGGTATTGACCACATCACAATGGATACCCCAACCACTACGCCTAGACCAGATCGTGAAAAAGCCTCCAATATGTGATAGGTCTTGTAAGGATATGAAACTTGGCCAGAAAACAATATGCCTCGCCCTATTTTTACATAATTGAAACATGGATTAATATGCAAAATCTGAAATTAGCAATCTGCAATGAAAAGGCCGAGAAACGAGAAGAAACAAAAGAAACGCTGGTAGCAAATGTGGAAAGCTTTTTAAACCGTGTTTTTCGAAATAGTGATTAATGACAAAAAAACGAAAACCCGGTAAAGAAACCTTTGCCAAAAAGGATGTTAAGCCACCCGTTGCCTTTAAAGGCAAGAAAGTAGGCAAAAGGAAGTAAAACTTTCGACGAGGGGGACGAAAATTTCTAATAACACTCCTAGGGAACCGTGTGGAGTTTTTATTGCTTGTGTCCTGTGTGGCAATCTAATTCCAATTACTTCTGTTCGGTTAATGTGTCCTCAGTGTTCAGAGATTGAGACGGCAGCTCGTTCATCCAATCCTCTGATTTGATTTGTTGATGGGTTCCTGCCCCACAATTCGGACAAATGAAATGGTTCCAAAGCCATGAGTAAGGCATGTACAATTCGGGAGCTTTGGGATTTAGGTCTGGTTCCATTGGTTTTCCACAATCATGGCATTTCATGTTTCATCATCATGTTCCAACTGACATTTTTACTTCAAAAGGCTCTATATGTACTAGTTTTTCAATAATCCACGTACCACCCCTAGGTTAGCCATTAAGATATTGTTGTGTATACCTCACTATGAGCAGCAATGCATAATAAACATGCATTCATTTTTATCCTTGGATGGTCTGGGGATATAAAGTAATTTAATAATATTATTACCAATAATGGAAGAGTTCGAATGGATAATGCATAATTATGTCCGCAGCAGGCTTCGGCCTATAGACATACGAGCCTGCGGAAGACTCATGATATAAGATTCAATGTCGCATTTCAGGGATTCATTTTCCGGTTGAGTATCACCCTTTTTGAAATGTCATTGAAATGATAAGTCTTGAAGGTACAAATACTGAACAATATGCGTCCTATTCACTGAAATATATCAACAAAATATCGCTGCTTGTAATCATGTCTCACCGATTTAGATTATACATGATTCGCGATTGCAGGATAAAAGCACCTAATAGGAATCATTACAATAATTGCCAACACCCATATACAAATATAATCGATTTCAATTATCTAACTGGCCCCAGAGTCACAGGATTCAAGGCCGCATCCTGTGAAAATGCCTCAAAACAGAATCAAATTTTTATGATTAGGGATAACAGGCTACTCAGACTATATGTCAGAAAAATTAATCGACCAGATCGACCTAATTGAAAGACCAAAGTGGTCGGGCTTAGAAACCAAATCGCTATCCTGCATTGCATTATATGCGGCTGCCGGGAATCGAACCCGGGTTACAGGCTTGGGAAGCCCGTGTCATGACCGCTGGACCACAGCCGCTTGCGCTTGTTTTAAATTTATCTCAATAAAGGTTATGCCTTGCGATTCAAGACTATGTTTTTGCGAGATTTATCTGCTCTTTTTCAGAAAATGCAACCTTTCTTGATACTTAGATTTTTCCGATACAATAATCCGCAATCCGTAACCTATGACCTCTCCTACTTCGCGAAGACTTTTTAATTGTTGGTCAATTCCGATACAAAATAATCTGGGGGATTTGCTCTGCATACAAGCAGTTTCTTAATCCAATTCTAATTTGATTCTTCTTCCGACCGCGGATCATGCTCATATATAGTTCATGTATTGCCAGACATTCTTCGGCCACGATCATGGTATCAAAAGGCTGCGACATACGAATAGTGAAGGAATTATTGAGACATCGAGATATCCGCACTACGTTAAGATACGCACATGTGAGCGACAAGACGAAGCGTGAGAAGTATGATCAATACCTGGCACTCTGAAAAAATGGGCTATATTGGTTATCTTTTCTATTATTTACAAAATTTACTTTCAAGCTATGAGACGTATCACTTCAATGACAATCTAGGAGTTGACTCCCAGCCGAAAAATGAATCCCTGAAATCACCAAAACCACGTATAATATATATACGCGATTTTGGCGAAAATACGACATCGATTTTATATCATGAGTCTTTCGCAGGCTCGTATGTCTATGGGACGAAGCTTTGGTAGAAGGACATCCGCAAAGCTCTCGATTGCCCCATGATTGAGTGTAGCATTGGGGCTTTTCTTTTAGATGGCTGATATCCTATCCCAAAGACCTCGCCGCCACTTCCAGACGAGCCTGAGGAACCTATCTCTTAATGAAGCCCCAATTACCACTAAGCATATCGATTTCTTTAAATAAGAGAATTTTGCCTTACTGGCAAATTAGGGCCGATAAATTCAGCTCGCAATGCCTTTAGGTAATTTTATATCTAATTGTGAATTAAATTTTAAAATCGATTTTAA
>JALHSR010000313.1 GCA_022865315.1 Methanotrichaceae archaeon
TAGTATCTAGTTGATTTAGTAACCACGACCTGAACGATGCTGAAACGGCCCATAGATTTTGATTCGGTTGGAAAACCAGAGACAAATTCTTCCATTCTTCAACCCAAATTGCCGTCGTATTCTCAGGCTCACCGGAGACCTGCGCTAAACCTGAAATGCTTACTGCTATGCCATAAACTGCTGATCGACTTAAAGCTTGGCCGCTTTCATGGCTCAGTAATCCAAATAGAAATTGAACAGCTTCTTCACAGGAACCATTCCCCATCCAACCTTTGCTGAGAGCCTTGCGCATTTGTGCTAGACAAAAAGGCTGTCCAGCCGAGGCCGAAGATAGGCTTTCTAGTTGATTGTAGCTCAAAGTTCCAATCCGATAACATTCGGCCACCGCGTCTTCATTCAAAAGATAATTTATAAAAGCCGACTCTGGCAGACCACCCAAGTTCCACTCCCAGCATCGACCAGGCAAAGTCATCGCGTCCGCAGGTAAGGTTCGAGCTGTAATAATCATCCGACTTTTATCTACTTGCCTTAGCATTTCATAATAGAACTCCGCCAACTCTTGATCCTTTATCCTGCCCGTATTCTCATCTAGGTCCAAACCATCCAAAAAAAGGAGGAGTTTGTCTTTATTAAGAGCCTCCAGTAACCTCTTCAATCTTTCAGAAAACGATATGGATATGGAGCCATCTCTTAGACTCATGGCCTTCTCAGCTAGTTCACCCTCCGCCAATGAGCTAATGTAGGCTTCAAGAATCCTCATGGTGGTCAGCGCGTTATGATTCGAGCTATAGACCGATATGAGTGCATATCCTTCCGAAGCCAAACGCGAAACAAGCCGTTTAGCTAAAACGCTTTTGCCTACGCCATCCGGACCTGTTACAATCAAAACCCTAGCAGTTCCCTCCCTGAGAGCCGATGAGAGACGCTGCAGATCATTTCTTCGGTCAACGAAGTCCTCGGCATAACCTTCCGTCAGACCTTTGAGCGTGATTTGTTCCCGATGTGTCGAGAAATATTTAGACCGCTTTTCTAAATTAAATAGCTGGCACTCAGTGGAAAAGTAATACACTGTGGGCAAAGCGCAAACCAGTCCATGGTCAATATAAATCTTCTTGATTTCCAGTATTGATGCTTGAATTGCCTGCTCAATCTTTTGTCCAACGGCCAGGGTTCTGTAAAAGGCTGAAGTCGATTCAGCTAAAGCATTCCAACTCAAAACCAGTGGAATCTTCCCCCCAAGCCCGAAGCAGATCAGATCTAACGACTGCGGCGTATCAAGCTGACAACCACCCAAAAGGAGGCATCGAACGCCTGCTGGAGCCAGAACTGAACCTAAACTAGAAGCATCCTGAAAATCCGGTCTGCCAGCTTCTGCTTCGAAAGCAAAATAGCCGGAGTTCTCTTTTATCTTTCCCTGTCCCACCAAATGGACAAGATGAGGTCTGAATGACGCTGCTTCTTTCTTAAGCTCCTCGAAATTGCCTGTATCACATATCCGGACGATCACATCCAACCCCTCAATTGCCCTTAGCAGTGATCGTTCTTCATACCCATAATCGTAGGGGGCACAAGCCATGAAAAGTATACGAAGAGGACCTGACGGTGTTTCTCCCGGTGCAGTTAATGATCCAATATCTCCTGCAAAACGTTTTATTGTAAAACGATTATCGAAAGCCAAAACGGAGTCATCAGGAAATCTCAAAAATTCCCAAGGCAGACCTAGGACTTCTGGCATTTTTGAGACGACGAGCACCTCTGCCCCAAATTCCATTCTGGGCTTTAGATTCCCCCATGCATACTCCAAAAAAAGGTGGAAGAGTCCCTTTCCAAGTAATTCCATATAATCTTTGACCGCCTCCACCTTACATCCCCTCTCAAAAATGGAGATATATTGTTGGTATAGCTCTCTTATCTGCTGGGATTCGATAGGTGAAAGCTCACGACTGACAATTTTCTGTCCGACGACTGTTACCCCGCAAGTATAAGTACGAATTGCAGGTATGCCTGACTCGGATACAGAAATTTCAACTACTGGCTCCATAATGCCTCGTATCTTATTTGGATTCCGAATTTAGCCTCTGTGTTTAAACCAAATTCAATTTTCACTGAATCAAAAAGTCATCTTCCGGATCTCAATTCGCAATGAGCCTTAGGCTCCATATGAACCACCACATCCTTGACACCACTGATCGAATCTTTGATCCTACCTTCAACGGCGGTTCCCACGTCATGTGCCTGCTCCACGGTTAAATTTGGATCTAAACCAATATGAAGGTCGATAAACATTTCTCCTTTAGCACCCCGAGTTCTTATACGATGGCAATCGCATACACCAGGAACGCTCTCAACAATCCTCTTCACCACGCTCTCTTCCAGAAGAGCTTTGTCCAAAAGCACTCCGGAACTTTCCTTAATGATCTCCAGACCGGTCAGGCTGATTAAACCAGTCACCAATATTGCAATCAGGGGATCAGCTAAAGGATAACCCATTTTGACTGCAATAAATCCCACGATTACGGCGATGGATGCATAGATATCGCTCCTGGTATGCATTGAATCGGCTATCAGGATGCTGCTACCCAATCGTTTCCCTATAATGTATTCGTATGCAGACACTCCCACATTTATGGCCAGTGTTGCGCCCATAATAATAAAGCTCATTGAGGTAATATCCGGCGCTATTGGATTCATGAACCGATTTATGGCTGCCTCAAGGACCTGAAAACAAGTGACAAACAAAAGGATAGCTATGCCGATTGCGGCAAAAGTCTCAAATTTGGAATGGCCATAAGGATGCTCTCTATCGGCTGGCTTGGATGCAAGATAAATGCCGATAATTCCTATTATATTTGATGTGCTATCAAAAAATGAATGCAATCCGTCCGTTGTCATGCTCAGAGATTGTGTCAAGAAGCCGTAGGTCGTCTTAGCCAGAGCCACAGCTATATTTAGAACGAATGTAGTTATCAGTATCCTCCTGACCAAGAAATAGTAAGCATCTTCGGCCATCGATCGATAGAATGAGCTATAAACGATAAATAATTTTTGAGATTTAGGATGTGATATCCCTGATTCAAATGCGATACCTGGAGTTTCAAACAAATAGTGGAGATATGGTAGACATAACAAATAGGGTAACCCAATCCTTATCCGAATCCGGTTTGCGTTCGGGCTTAGCTACCATCTTCGTGCCTGGAGCAACGGGGGCCGTTACGACTATAGAAAATGAGATTGGTTTGAAAGAGGACATGAAGGCGGCTCTTGAACGGTGGGCTCCTGGGAATATTAGATACGCCCATGATGAGAGATGGCATGATGGCAACGGTCATTCTCATATCAGAGCTTCATTAATTGGTCCTAGCTTGACTCTCCCATTCTCAGATGGCAAGCTCACACTAGGTATCTGGCAGCAAATCGTCTTCTTAGAGATGGATAACCGGCCAAGACAAAGGAAAATAGTTGTGCAGATCATGGGGGAGACTTAGAACACAAAGATTTCTGTAGTTAGATTGCGAGGAACCAAATCTTGCCTGTTTAGAATTTTCTGATTTCCCTCGTAATCCGTGAGAGTTAGATTATCTAACCGCCAAACACCTCGCTCACTACTAATTGGCAGAGTAAGATTTGCGGAATAAATTCCATCTTGGGATGTGCCTGAAATGCGATCTCGGGGCATAAATCGGACCACCACCAATTGCTGTCCAGAAGGACTACGAAACCAAGCCTTGCCCACATTCATGCCGCTCTGATCATCAATAACATGAGCTCTCATATGGAATTGGCACAAGAGACCATCCGTCAAAGGGGATTCGATATCGAAATCTGCTAGCGTTGGAGCTTGATCATCATCCATAATATTGGATCTAACCATAGGATTCGAAGGATCATTCGCATTTTCCGAGCTGCGAAAACAATCCGCGCTGCTGCCCAACTTGATATTCTTCTCGATAGAAAATACCCCTACCAGATCCTCCACACTCTTTCCATATCCATATGCATTACCAATAGCGGCTAGAACGAAGATTGATAAAAGGCATATTATTCGACATTTTGGACCCAAACTCATCAAAATGCAAGTTAAGCACATAAACCCAGAAAAATCTTTTTGATTTCCACCTAGGCCAATCTTAAAAAGGTCATCAAGAAAGCCAATCGAACCAGCATGCTTAGTCCAGTAGAGAAAACAACGACAGATAATCCCAACCTTGGCCCAAATATTGCAGTATAATTGGGCACAAGAGATCGCAAAGCGAATAGAGGTAGCATTAACATGCTGCCGAGCATGAGGATAACCAACGCCTGAAGATTGGTAATGCTTCCATTGCTGATCATAGGACCCAGCATGGATAAGCCCATTACGGGACTGGCCACATAGGTTGTCATAGGTATTATGCTTTGAGGCGGAATGCTAAAGAGATTAGCCACAGGCAGTTGGCTCAACTGCTCAAAAACACCTATATCTCTCAAAGCAAATACAATAAAGGTCATGACGAGATAAATTGTAGCTATCCGTGAGAATAGCTTGATCTGGCTCTTAAGTACATTTCTTATGGCATCACGAAATGGTAACATCCTTTGAGGGGATTGTTCTTCCAACCGATACGATCTCTCTTTCAATAATAAACGTCCCAACAAGATGACTAAAGAAAACTTGAGCAAAGCTGTGACCATAAAAATCGAGGCATAAATGCTGCCGGCCACTAAACCAAGAGTAGGCAAAACGATTGGTATTTGATAGGTAAATATTTCCCGAATATATGCCGGTATACCGTTTATTGATGCACACAAAAATACCTCTTTACTTTCCATGAAATTGTCGTTCCTGAAACGAGCGATCATACCGTTAGCAGCTACCGTTGAGCCAAGAGAGACCACGAAAGATGAAGCTGCGATCTCGGGCAGATGTGCTAATGATACTAGAGGTCTGGAGAGATGAGATACGCGATAGAGCAGCCCCATTTCCACGATCAATCCGGCAAAGAATAGACCAAAAAAGATCGTGATCAATACAGGGATCGCAAAATCAATCGTGCTAAGCAAGAGGTTCAGCATCTCATACTGAATTCTCAGCATTAATACATCAATCTATCTGGATACAGACTCAATTACATGCAGTTCGCCATCGGAACTCACATAAATTTCTACATCTTTCAAAACAGCACGTCTCCTGAAAAGATGGGAAGCCTTGCGTTTGAGCTGCACAATTATATCCAGCGAGGTAATCGGTAACTGTATGGCGTTCTCATCCGCAATTTGGAAGATCATTGAAGGCAACTTAAAGACATCTGTACCTGCCATAACCTTTAACGAGATGGGTGCCTGGATCATCATCCATTGCTGTAAGGTACGTTCGGCCCGGGAGATATTCTGGTAAGCACGTTTTTCCAAGATGCTCACGTTAGAACGAGTCGTACCAAGGAGATCAGCTACTTTCTGCTGCGAGCAGCCCTGGACGCGGAGCTTTAGCACCTGGAGCTGCCTTTTAGTTAAAAACGAACCTATGCCCTCGTTTGAATCTTCTGGGCTTTCTTGCAGATTTTCTTTAGGGGTCTCGCTTAACAATATCTCAAATACATATCAGAAGCAAGATAAAAACATTCTCCAAGATTGTATAGATATCTGCAAATAATTAATTTTCACAAAAGGATATCATTCGAACATATATTAGCTGAAAATTCTGGAAGCCGAAGCACCTCCTCTGGCTTGCCTACTCCAATTAGGTGGCCATTGAGAATTAAAGCTGCTCGATCAGCCAACTTGAGACACTGAAGCATATTATGGGTAGCCATTATAACTGTCATGCCATTTCTGGCGAGCCCCGAGATGAGATCATTTATGGCTGCAGCACTATTGGGATCCAAGTTTGCCGTAGGCTCATCTAAAAGGAGAATCTCAGGCTCGACGACCAAAGCCCTTGCTAAAGCTATCCGTTGCATCTCACCTCCAGAGAGTGTGTTGGCGTCTCTTCGTTCGTACCCCTCCAGACCAACCGATCGGATAGCGCGAGTTACCTTGCTATTCAAATCCATGTCTCTCCTGATCTTTAGACCGTAGGCCACGTTATCGTAGACGCTTGATTTGAACATGACAGGCTTTTGGAAGACCATTGCCATCTTCCTCCGCATTTTACTCTTTTTCTTCTCCGAAATACTAGTTACGTCCTTTCCATGAAAAGTTATGCTACCTCGAGTAGGTTTTTCCAGCAGATCGATTAGTCGCAGCAAGGTAGTCTTCCCGGAACCTGTAGGCCCTATCAAGGCTAGGATCTCGTTGCTGGCGACGTCGAGACTGATATCTCTTAGAACCTCTACACCACTGTAACTTTTGCTGAGTTCTCTTATCTCGAGTAGAGCCACATCATCCACCTTGCATCCAATTAACTATGAGGTTGACGACCAGCGCTATTGATATCAATATAATTCCTAATGCCATTGAAAACTCCAGGTTGCCCATAGACGTCTCTAAAGCTATTGACGTTGTGAGTACACGTGTATATCCTCTAATATTCCCGCCAATCATCATGGCCACACCTACCTCCGAGATGGCCCGACCAAATGCCAACAAAATGGCTGCGACCACAGCTTGCCTTGCCTCTTTTATTAGAGTGAGTATGACCTGTGCTTCCCCAGCACCTAAAGATCGGGCTGTATCTTTTATCTGCAAACTGACTCCCCGAAGAGCAGATATGGTAAGTCCTATCAGAATAGGCGTTATTAGAACCGCCTGACCTATGATCATGCCCTGTGGAGTGAAAAGTAGCCCGAAGCTGCCTAGCGGGCCAGAGCGCGAGAGTAGGAGAAAAACCAAAAGGCCTACTGTAACGGTAGGCAGACTAAAGAGGGTGTGAATCAGGCTTACCAAAACCCTCTTGCCCCGAAATTCATGAAACTCGATAATACCGCCGAGAGGAATATCGATTATCGAAGCTAATAGAACTGCAATTAATGAAATAGAGAGAGAGCGGAGGGTTATGCTCACGATCTCTGGATTCCTCGAGGCAATAAGATCTATAGCCTGGAGAAACCCTGTCCAGATCTCCTGCAACTATCGTTCTCCCTCAAGCTGTAGCGCATGAGGCAGCGGTAGGTGCTGCACACTCTGCTTCAGAACAACCAATCAGCTCACAATTCCCTTTTGCAGGGAAAAACAGCGTCTGACCATATTCCTCCTTTCCAAAATTGGCTATGAGATCCTGCCCCTCATCGGAGACCAAGAAATCAATGAACTTATTTGCTAACTCACAGTTAACGCCAGAATGATTCCTCGGATTCACGGCCATGGCAACATACACATTGAGCAACCCATCTCCTCCTTTGATAAGTGGAACCAACATGAGATTGCCCTTATAGGCCATGAAAGTGGATTGATCGGTCAATGTATAGGCATTCTTCTGGTTCGCCATATTTAGAGCGGCTCCCATGCCGCTGCCAGCATCAAGATACCAACGATTGGCAGAGGTATTAACATGTGAATAGTTTATACCCGCATTCTTCCAGAGCACTTTCTCCCGGGCATGAGTTCCGGAATTGTCGCCTCTTGACACAAATTTGACTTTACCAGAATCCTCTATGCCTTTTGCCATTATGGTTTTTAGAGCTTGGGAAGCATTCATCTCCTTGATACCAGCAGGATCATTCTTGGGACCAACCACATTGAAGTAATTATAAGCAATACACCTTCTCTCTAATCCATGACCGTCATCTATGAACTTGATCTCTCTAGGTTTGTCATGGACGATGAGAACATCTACATCCCCTCGTTCGCCGTACTGAATTGCTATTCCAGTGCCGCCAGAAACGATATCTAAACTAACATTATATTTTTGCTCAAACTTATCTTCTATCGCATCTAACAGTTTTGTATCGTAGAGACTAGTTGTTGTGGCAAGCTTCAGCCGTTCCTGAGCTATTGCCGCGCTGCTTAGTGCGATTAATGCTATAAGCAGCAATGCAATCTTGAAACTTTTTTCCCGCCCCATAAAAGATTCACTTTGTTGAACACTATAGCTTACGATAAAAATGTTATGTAACCATATCTATTTAAAAAAAACTTACGGGGGAAAGATGATTTATGGCTTGTTGAATACCTCGAACCTGATGGTCAAGAATTCGTCTATTCTGATCACTGGCGGTGCCGGTTTTATAGGCAGCCACCTAACAGACAGACTGATACAAGATAATAAAGTCACTATCATTGATAACTTCAGTTCCGGAAAGAGAGAACATATCAATCATCATTTCAGTAATCCCGATTTCAGGCTTGTGGAGGGGGATCTTTTAGACGCAAGCAGCCTAGACACCTCTTTAACCGGGAAAGATCTGATATTCCATTTGGCAGCCAATCCTGATGTAAGATTGGGAGCCGAGAACACCAGGGTACATCTCGAACAGAATATATTGGCAACCTATAATCTGCTGGAAGCTATGCACAGGACTGGTTCCAGACGGATAGCTTTTGCCTCAACATCGACGATCTATGGAGAGGCAAATGAGGTTCCTACGCCCGAAGACTATGGTCCGCTCAAACCTATATCTCTCTACGGAGCCTCCAAATTAGCTTGTGAAGCTCTAATCAGCTCATATTGCCATACTTTCGATATGCAATCATGGATATTCAGGTTCGCCAATGTCGTTGGAGAACGAGGAACCCATGGCGTCCTGGTCGACTTTATACGCAAATTGAGGGCGAATCCCAAAGAGCTTGAAATCTTAGGCTCGGGAAAACAAATTAAGTCCTACCTGGAAGTGAAGGATTGCGTTGACGGCATGATACATTGCGTCGATCACTCCCAAGAGAAGATGAATATCTTTAATATCGGCTCCCAAGACTTCATTGATGTGACCAAGATAGCTGATATCGTAGTGGAAAGCATGGATCTTCCGAACGTGAGTTACAGATATACTGGGGGTCTAGACGGACGGGGCTGGAGAGGGGACGTCAAAATCATGCTGCTTTCTATTGAAGCTATCAGAAACCTAGGCTGGCGACCTAAGCACAACTCAATTGAATCGATAAAGGAAGCCGTGAAGTCGCTGCTAAGGGACGATTCCATTTAATTTTGGCTAGAAATTTCATATAGCTGAAAAAGATGCATCATTTCATTTTATATTGCTGACTACCCATTCCGTCTCAGACCACCAATCGCCCTCTAGCAGCGTGGCGTTGTAACCCATCAGCTCCAGACCATAGAACAATAAATAAGCACCAGGCGTACCATATATTAGATTAGATCCGTTTTTACTTAAACCGCGTCGACTCAGAAGGTCTTCCAGCGTCTTTGCATCCCTTATCCTTTGATCATCGTATAGTTTCTCGGGATCGAAAGGAACTGACAAATTGGTTAATCTCGATCTACCATAATCGGAAAAGTCGCGTGCATCCAAAATCTTAAGGTTAGAGCTGTTCAGCAATTGTGGCAGATTATTCCTGTACACAAGCAGCCTTGGTGTAATAATTATGCTGTAGTTCGACTCCGGGAAGGATTGGACGAACGTGCTTGGCATCATGCCAGCAGCCAAGGCATCTGAAAGTCCTCCATTCAGAACGCTTAAGTTCTTATGTCCGAGATAGCTCAAAGCCCAAAAGATGTATGCAGGATCCTCAAGAGTGTCGCCGTATATCAAGATCGAATCGGAATTGTTAACGTCCAGCCTACGCAATTCCTGCATCATCAACTGTGGATCCAAGTTGCCATCATTCTGTGTGGATCTCCAATAAAGGTTCCTGGCCCCAGCTAAATGGTTTGCTTTATATTCGTTCGGATCTCGCACGTCTATTATCGTCCATCTGAAACTATTGATTGCATCCGGCGAAGTAATTATTTCAGGAACCGGATAGTTTTTGTCAGGATTATCTGCTGATTTGCCATTTATGCTGTTGACTATATTTCCATTCTGCATGGGATTCATCTGAGCCCTTTCGTAGGCTTCTTTCTGGGCCAACCACCCTTCCAAGTTAGTCCAATCCGGACAAGTTGGACAAAACTCACCTGTCTCAGTTCCTGCCAAAGCTGGACCACTAAAGATTCCCAAAACTATTGCTACAAACACGGGGCTAATCAAAAATATGCTGAACCCCGCAAGCAATCCTCTGTCAAGACGACACCCACTCATGTCTTCTCAATGCTCCACACCTTAGCCATGTAGGCATATATTTAGGTCTACCGACCGCACCAAGGCTAAATACATAAATGTGTACATTAGAGTTTAGAAAAGTACTTTAATGTATTCAATAGTACATAATTTGGCGAGGTAATAATATTGAGAGGAAAATCGATACGAATGGAACGAATAATGAACCGAGATACTGGCAATACAGTAATTATACCGATGGATCATGGAGTGACTGCTGGACCAATAAAGGGAATAAAAAGCCTGAAAGCCGTGGCAGACATGATCGCTTCGGGAGGAGCTGACGCTGCTGTAGTCCACAAGGGTGCCGCTATCTTCGGGCACCGCGGATACGGTCGAGATCTCGGCCTAATTATTCATCTTTCCGCCAGCACCAACCTAGGCCCCGATCCTAATAACAAAGTTTTAGTGGCGACTGTAGAGGAAGCGTTGAAGTTAGGAGCCGATGGGGTGAGCATACATGTCAATTTGTGGGCAGAGGATGAAGGACAAATGCTGTACACCATAGGAGAGATTTCTAGAAGATCCCAAGAATGGGGAGTGCCTTTGTTAGCCATGATGTATCCTCGAGAAAAAAAGATCAAAGACGAATATTCACCAGAAGCTGTTGCTCATGCTGCTCGAGTAGGGGCAGAGCTTGGTGCAGATATTGTGAAAACCAATTATACCGGCGAGCCTGACATATTCTCTTGCGTAGTAGAAAGTTGTCCTGTTCCAATCATAGTTGCAGGTGGTCCTCGTGCCGAATCGGAGAAGGATCTTCTAGAAATGGTGGAAGGAGCCATACAGGCATGAGCACGTGGGGTTGCTATCGGCAGGAATGTATTCCAGCATGAAAATCCCACGCTCATTACAAAACGCATTTGCTCTATTGTCCATGCGGGCCTAAACGCGACAGAGGCCATGAAGATATCGTAGAATGCGAATCAATCCTCCAATTCGAGATTTTTTGGGGAATCGATTTGATAATTGCAGAAAATATTTCAATCAAACCCTGACTTTTTTGGGGCTCAATTATTAGTGAATATTCTGTGATCACTAGATATTCTTGAGGCGCTTCTTCATAGCCAAGCTCCCGAGCTACAGAAAATGACCTTTCCGACTTATTCAATTCTCCCAAGATGGAAAGAACCATCCCTCCATTGATCCATGCTTCTGTCAGATTTTGGTTTATCATGGCAGCATTCTTGAAACAATACAACGCTTCATTGTAGTTACCTTGGTTTGCATATACTGCGCCCTTATTATTCCAGGCTTCTGCAGAATATAAATTTAGAGATATAGAATTGTTGAAGCATTTCAGAGCATCATTAAAATTACCTATTTCATATAGAACGATCCCTTTATTATTCCAGCTTGCAGCATTTTTCGAATCAAAGTCGATGGACTTATCGAGGCATCTCTGAGACTCATTATATCTGCCCATCCTCCACAAAATAGCCCCTTTATTATTCCAGATAATGCTGTTATTTGGATCGATCTCTAAGGCTTTGTCATAGCTTCTTAACGCATCATCATTTCTCCCTAGGTGAGAGAAGGCGGCACCTCTGTTATTCCACGGATCGACGAAGAATGGATTCACCATGATCGACTTATTATATCGACATATAGCTCTTACATAATCGTGTTTCTGGAATTCTATGTTTCCAATAGAATTCCACTCTGTGTAATTCTCCAACCCTACAAAATCATCTAATGAGCAATTGTTCAGTAATCTTGATTCATCATTTTCGGTTATTTCACAGATTCCCAACGCCACGAATTCTAGATTGATGGAAAAAATCAAAAGGAAAAAAAATATTAATTTATTTAAATTTTTTAATAATTTTTTATTGCAAATAAGAGATTTCGAATTTACTGGTCTTGAATATTCATGCATAAATCGATCTCCTATGAATGAGAGAATATTTCGTTATGACATTAATTTGTATTGAATTTCAATGCTTAAGGATATCTTTCTCGATACTTCGAATAAGAAATCATTTACTATAAATCATTTATCATATTACTCATTAATACTTTTGATCAAACACCCCCAGAAGCAGCTACAAGATTTCTGTTTCCTTTCAGGCAGTATTTTTGAGCAATATCTAATTTGGGCTGTATAACAGTATGCAACTGCCATTTCCTTGGCATTTCCTTTTGGCGATTGCAGAGCTCAACAAGAGGTGAATCTCACATTCAGCTAATCATTGCTTGAAAATCTTGGAAATCTTTTCAGATTTTAAATCTTAATCGGCTGTGTCCGCCACCTTTTTACATTTATTCTGGGAGGTTTGATGAAAAGAAGATTTCTTTCAGAGGCCATTAGGAGATAAGACCGCTTAAGTCCGTTATTCTCTTAATCAAACCGGAATCGCTTCGCAATGCAAAGAAACTCTGAAGGATAATGTATTTGTATGATATGAAAACAAGAGCTATAATAATTCAAAGAATTCATCGGATTGAAAATATCAATGAAAAGAAAGATTGCAGAGAATCCAAAATATGAAGCTCCAAAAATAATTTCATTGGAAACGATGCGGATTACAGAAGGACAATCCCCCTGCATGGATGGAGGATCACCACACTCAACTTGTAAGAATGGTACACTTGCGCATTCTAATTGCCGTGATGGATCTACTCCTGAAGACCCAACTGAGTGCATCGGGGGGGAGGTAGTTAAAGCAGGAGATTGTGGTTATGGCATATACGGAGGCGCGGCATGCAACGATGGTTATAATCCAGTAACCTCTTGTGTAAGTGGAAATACGCCAGCAGCTTAGATGCGGTCTTTAAAGAAATAAATGGGATTTGGGTATCAATCCTATTTATTAGGAAAGATTAATAGTTCAATTTCAAGCATAATATGAATTATCAGCAAGAGACATTAGGTATAACTTTAGGAAATGGCATTAAGGTGGGAATGAGACCAGGGGATGCAACGACTTCCCAAATCATATCAAGACTTAATAGAATAATGCGATTTCGTCCCCTTCATGATGCAAATATTCAGGTTATACTGACGAGTGAAAGAAATACGGACTCAGTAACACCAGATGCCTTTTGCAGATATCATTTATGTAATAATTCCTATTGGACCTTTATATCTCACGAAGATGACGGCATGATTGTCTGTGAACTAAGTGATAAGCTAATAAAATCAGAAAATCCTTTGGATTTGATGCACATATCCTATTTGATCGCTATGCTAGCTCAATATCATGGTGGCCTGCTATTACATGGAGCTCTGGCTCAAAAAGAGGGATGGGGCGTGATTCTTGCTGGAGAGGGAGGTATTGGAAAGACAACTGCAAGTAATAGATTGCAATCTCCTTGGATATCCCTTAGTGATGATGCAACCTTAGTTGCTGGTGATACTCGAGGCAAATATTGGGCACATCCTTGGCCTACCTGGAGCCGATTCTTTAATGGTGAAATTGGGGGCACTTGGAATGTCAATTGTTCTGTACAACTCAAAGGTATTTTTTTCTTGAATCAAGGAAATGAAAATCGTGTCATGCACCTGTCAAGAATAAAAGCAATCGGTCGAATCAACGAATGTTCAAAGCAGATTCTTAAACCACTAACAAGCCATCTCGAGACAGAAGGAAGGCGAACATTCTACAGTCAACTTTTCAATAACATCTGCCTACTTTCGCACGAAGTGCCATCCTATATCCTAAGATCAAGTCTTTCAAGCCATTTTTGGCTTGAAATCGAGAAGACGATACTTGGCGTTGAGAATGACAAAATATTGCTTTGATATTATATTTTATGTCAATAATTAATTTCTATCAAACTTCATTCGACCAAAATCCTATAATTGCACAAGAATTAATTAAAACTAATATATATTTTTTACATATTGGACAAAGTATGAATCCAACGATCCTGGAGAAGGATATCATTGAGGTTAAGCCTTATGATTGCTACGAAATTAAAGCGGGTGACATTCTGATTTTCAGATCTCCTCGAGATGGGAAGTTCATTGCTCATCGTGCAATTTCCGTAAAGGATTGGGGTATTTTTACAAGAGGTGACAACAATGTGGGTGCTGATCCTTGGTGTTTAAACCATGAATTGATTGTTGGGAAGGTCATTGCTTCTTGGCGTCATGGAAATCAAAGAAAAATTAGAGGAGGGAGGATTGGCTTGCTATCAATTGGTAGCGCTAAATTGATTGACAAGATTAAGCAGCGAATTATATATAAAATTTATATAATACATACGGTGCAGCTAAGAAATAATATTTTTTGTAATATATTTTTATTATTTATACTTATAAATAATAAAATATTCAAAATCGAGGAAAAGGGATAGCTGCATCCATTCTCCTGAAAATGATTGCAGAAATATGCAGTTATTATATTCGCCGATGGCATATGAGAAGACCACATTACAATTTTTTGACAAGATTTCTCTTTGCAGGCGGGTCACTAAGAAGGATTAAGATTATGTAGCCAAATTGAATCTTATAGTTTAGATTCAAAAGAACTATTGGGAAATTTATGGTCGTGCAACATGCATCAGATCAAAGAGATCTTTAAGACGAGAAATGAACGTGCATCTAATCTCAAACGTGCCATAGATCTTGTTTGGAATAGCGCCCCCACCTGGACATCATTAAATATTATAATAATAATTGTCTCAGGCCTTCTCGGCTTGGTGTCACTTTTTATGACAAAATACATAATAGATGCAGTGACCATCGCTATCGGAAATACTGAAGTATTGGGATCGATGGGGACTAAAATTATCCTATTAATAATCTTGGCCTTTGTTATAGCTCTCGCAATAATCATATTGAACTCAATTAAGAATTTAGTGACCATGAAGCAGTCTCAGGCAGTTACATTATTTGCACAGAATGTAATCCACTCGAAATCTATCGAGGTTGATTTGGAGTATTATGAGAATTCCAGCTATTACGATTCGCTTCACCTTGCCCAACAAGAAGCTTCTTACCGGCCTAACAGCGTTGTGAATAAACTAGTTCAATTAGGGTTCAACGGATTCTCGTTAATAACTCTAATCGGTCTTCTCACATTGCTGAACTGGCGACTTTCCATCATCCTATTCTTGGCAGCAATTCCTGGTGTTATCGTACGTCTATTATATGCTAACAAAGAGTATAAATGGCTACTCAAAAATACAGAAACGGAACGAAGAATGAGATACTTCGATTGGCTGATAATAGGTGGATATCATGCTAAGGAAATCCGTATGTTCAATTTGGGGCCAATTTTCAAATGTCAATTCGCAAATTTGAAAAGTAAAATTTTTAACGAAAAGTTCGAACTCACTAAAAGCCGTTCAATAGCGGATTTTTTCGCCCAGACTAGTACAACGCTGGCATTATTCAGCGCTCTTGCTTTTTTTGCCTATAGTACTGTGCAGGGCATCATTACTATTGGAGGCTTAGTCATGTACTATCAAGCATTCCAACGTGCCCAAGGAATTCTCGATAATATATTCAGCAGCTTAAATGGACTTTATGCGGACAATCTATTTCTCTCAAACCTTTTCGAGTTCATGGACCTGAAAAA
>JALHSR010000032.1 GCA_022865315.1 Methanotrichaceae archaeon
AAATAAATCATCACACATCCAATCTCGATTGATGTTCAGGCTTACCCTGTTTTATAACCCCACTTATTCCTTGTCTTTTCATACCTGCTTTACCACGCGCGGTCTTAACAAGACTATTAGGATTACCAACTCTGAATGGCGCAAGAGGTCCTTGAAATTCAGACTTCCAATCCGCGTAAACCTCATCAAGAAGATCAACACCAAATTCACCACACGCGTCCTCCAGTTCGCGCGCCCCAGTTATCCAAAAATTCTTAGACCTTCCCACTGGGGGTCTTAATTTCCATAATTCACATACACGCTGAACCCACGGTCTTACATCCTCCATAAATTGCGCATAGTCGCTTTTATTGCTAATTAAACCCTTCATCAGCGCGAGTTCATTATTCCTCATAATTTCTTCCTTATTCATACTATCTCCATTCTTTCCAATTGCAGTAGATATTGGTTGTACTGGTATGTCTTTATGCAATTCTTTTTGTAAATTATTTTTCGCAATTACTGGGTTATTCTTAATAGTGTTATTCTTTGTTTCACCCAGTGAACGCACCTTTTCATGGGGTGAAAAGGTTAGCTCTTCATGGGGTGAAGAGCTTGTAAAGAAAGTAATATTGCGTAACCAAACATCGACGATTTCTATTTCATGGTAGAAACCCTTATCACATTTTATTTTCTTAATCTTGATGAAACTATTTTCTACAAGATCACGTTTAGATTCGCTAACAGAACCAGTAGACATATCGCACTTTTTTGCTAAATTCGCCGTACTCATCCAGCACTTCCCTTTTTCACCTGCTATCCTTTTTAACTCACAATATAGCATGATAGTCTGTATAGAAAAACCAATATCAAATATCATGTTGGGTATCATTGTATAGTACTTGCGGTCTGTTTCATATACGGAATTATCTTCTGAGATATATCTATCATTCATGCTCGCTCCAAAACAGACACCCACGGCTTATCTATTGCCTAGTCTTGTGACAGAGCGAGGAATTGAGATAAGTCGTGGGTGCTTGTTAGGCAATTAAAAATTCCTACGCATCTGTCACGCCACTATTATACCACTTATTCAGCAAACAATGCAGACAGACAGCATAATGAAGCTATAACTACGAATATTATTGCGAATATAGTTGTTAAAGATACGATTACCATAAGTCTCCTTTCATATTTTTCTTATTGTGCAAGAGGGTTCGCCTTCTTTGCGCATGAATAGAACCTCTGGATGCCCTACCGCATACCCGTCCATTTTACTTGTGTCCCAGGTAACGCGCCCTTTTACATAAACACCTTGGTAATATTTTCCCTTGATCGAAGAACCCGCAGTTAACACGTCGGCTTTAATTTCCTCGGTCAATTTCTTTATATTCTCGTCAACTGCTCCTGATTTTCCGGCGAATTCAACCTCAATCTCAGCCTTGCGCTGGGCTAGAGCTTCATATATATCCTTTGTTTGCGCCTCAACTTCGGCTTGAATAGCAATGCGTTTATTGTCAATAATTCTCCCTACCTCCATATCATAATCTCGCTTTTTATCCATGATACTTTGACGCTTCTTGTCAATCTCCGAAAGCGCAGTTCTGATTTCTTCGGGAATTACTATGGATTCGTATTCAGCATCACATTGTCTGTCAAAATCAATTTTGTCGGGTAAGTAATCGTCTCCAGCCTTATTCAATCTTTCCATACCAGCTTTTACAATCATCTCTACTTCGGCGGGTATTTTCACTTCGTCGAGCAACGCATGTTTTTCTATATCGATTAAGTCTCGTTGAGATTGAAACTCTGCTAACTGGTCTAGCTTTTCTCTTGTATCCATAATTCTCCTTATTTGCAACTTAAATTTGACCTTTATTGCACAGTGGAGATGGCGAGGAGTCGAACCCCGCGTACCCGTTCACATGTATCTCTACTGCACCAACGGGCGAACCGTTCATCCCCATATAATCATTTCTTAGGCTTGCATGGTTTCTTCTTTTTAGCCATAACTACCTCCTGTTACAATTGTACACCCATTACTAAGAACGCGCAAGGG
>JALHSR010000314.1 GCA_022865315.1 Methanotrichaceae archaeon
CATGCCAGGCTTTATGAATGCAACTCCACGATTTTCTATCAGCCAGCAACTGAGCAAGGCAGTAGCTCATTATATCTGTTTGGTCTTCTTGACCAAGCTAACATTGAAACCTTGTTCCGCCGCCTTGTCAAGCAGCTGTTCATAAATCACCTCGTCGAGCTGCGGCTGACGGGATAGAACCCAAAGCCCTTTCCGATCCAAGCTGCCGACGAGGGCGTAGGAATAATCGGGTGCAAGCTCAATGATATTATAGTTACCCCATAAAAACGGCAGGAATCCAAGAAATTCAGGGCCAAAGTTGACTTCAAGCCTCGAATTCGTTTGTTTGTCAGTTACTCGGGCGACGCCTTTCGCCACTTTGGTCTCGCCATTTTCCACACGGCAACTGTTAACGACGCCGATATAGTCATCCTTGCGCATGGTGTACTCAGCGGTTACGAAATCACACTTCTTTCCTTCCTTGTCCTGAAAGCTGTTTGGCAGGCGAGCGAACTCATACCACAGTCCAGAGTACTGGGATAGGTTCACGGATGGCACTACCTGTAAAGAAGGGCTGCCACTGGCAATCGATATGAAGGAGAGCGTACATAGATCTACAATAGCAATAGAAATAATGAACCCAATGAAAAGGTTTCTTTTAGCCATATTCTTGCCTTCGTTGAATTGGCATTTCTGTTTTTTGTATATTAGAAATATTTTGCTATCCAATGCTGGAAGAAGGCTATGAGGGACCATAAAGATAAATTCTCAGCTTTATCCTCCTAAGGTTATATCTTGCTTATTATACCAGTCAAGAGCATCATAAAAATGTTCGGCCCTAAAGTCAGGCCAATACGAGTCAATTATATAAAAATCTGCATAAACGGATTGTACTGGTAGGAAGCCGCTAAGTCTCCTCCTGCCACCCCAGCGTATTATGAGATCCACTCTCGAAATATCTGAAGAGTGAATTTTCTCCACGAAACTGTCCCGCACCCCATTGAGACTATCCATTGCACTGCTTAGATCCCATTGCCAACCGTAGTTTACAAGAAAATTTAGCTTAACAGATCCTGATCCGAAGACAGTCCTTTTGGTGAAAGGCAATAGCTCCTTTGGGAATACTGTAGAGTTCGAGTTGCCCACGATAAGTAATGAAGCATCCTCGCTAGATATTAGCCTCACAGCCTCTACGCAAGACCTTTGGAAGGCTTTGACTTGCTCTTTAGATCTCTTAGTATTATCCTGTGTGAAACCGTAGAAGGTTAATTCTTTTATCCCCTCTTTCTTGGCTAATCTGAAGAGAGCTAATCCGGGAGCCAATCCTGCATTGTAGCCAGCCTCCCTTGGTAATCCTCTTTCGGCAGCCCACCTACGGTTCCCGTCTGGAATTATCCCGATATGTTTAGGTATTCGGTTCATGGCTCAAAGATTCGTCTAACTAGAGTTATTATGCAATGCCACCCAGGAAAACAAATATCTTTCTCATTCTATGGTATAAATTATTTGCATCTTTTACGGATTTGATGCTATCTGAACTAATTGGAAGGTGCAGGAATCCTTGTCCAAAGAATACTCAGAATAGGTTAATATCTTTGCGGAAAAGTATGCAATTTTTGCCAGCCTCTCCCACATAATTTACGGTCCAATAAACTCATGCCACCTTGTGGATATGGATATTGAACACCCTACCAGGATAAGGTTTTTCAGGATTTACAATCATAATAATCAAGTATCAGATAATAAGGATATTTTATGGACATATTCAAAATGCCTCGAATGGAAAAGTCAGAATACGATATGCTCATAGACGAGGAGTTCATGTGTCGTATCGCCTTCAATGGGGAACTGCGTCCTTATATCGCACCCTTCCTATATGTCTTCGATGGCAAATTTTTATATTTTCTATCCACAAAATATGGGAAAAAAGTGCAACACTTCATGAAGAATCCCTTAGTGACTGTGGAGATAGAAAGGTACTCCTCAGACCTCTCAAGCTTCGCTTTTGTCTCAATCCCAGGCCGTTTGGTTGAGGTGGAGGACCAGAAAACCAAGAGAGCAGCTAGAGAAATGTTTGTGCAGCTAATAAAATCAAAGGGTCTTTCACTTAACGTGCTATCTGCTTTAGGACATTCGCCTGACAAACCAATAGAATCGCTGCTTGTTGGTGAGCAAAACAGCGTCTGGAAACTTGTAGGAGTAGATACTAAACAGATCTCCGGCCTAAAGAGTTCAGGCCGGTTCTGAATTTTTGAAAAATCCTCCTTTCAGCATTAGATTCTCATATTATCCTAGGACGGTTACCTAGCTCAATAATTTCTTCCAATAAGGTAACAAATTAATATTTGTACAGCGGTAAGTTTCGCTCTTCTACTTAGGAGAAACATATGAACCACTTTGATCCAAGATTTTCGAAGGTCGATGTTATTTCTCGGTGATCCCAATGGGATTGCATAACTACAACATCTCATTGCATGAATTATTTCCTCTCATTTCTTAGATAACTTCAAGGCGATGGATGCCACATGTCTGCCCTGGAACCTAGCCGCAGCCAACTCATTCTCGCTTGGCCAGCGCTCTCCTTTTTGGCCTACGATTGTTGTGGCTCCATAGGGTGTTCCACCTGTGATCTCGTCGATTCGCATTTGGCCTTGGAAGGTATAGGGAAGACCCACAACGATCATGCCTAGATGGAGCATGGTTGTATGCACGCTGAGAAGTGCAGCTTCCTGCCCTCCATGTTGGGAGCCGGAGCTAGTGAAAGCACTGCCCACTTTTCCCACCAACGATCCCTCTCGCCATAGCTTTCCCGAGGAATTGAGAAATTGCTGCATCTGTGCACACATATTGCCGAGATATGTCGGTGCGCCTATAATTAAGGCATCGGCCCCAGCAATGTCATTCGGACTACAAATGGGAATTTTTTCAAATAATTTACTGAAATTTCCTGAATCCCTGCGCTTGACCTCCTCCGCAGTTAATATCTCGGCAACGCGCATCAGCATTACTTCAGTGCCTTCCACCTGACTGGCTCCTTGCTTGACGGCCTCTGCCAGGCGATTAGTATGCCCTGTCAAAGAATAATGGACAATTGATACCTTCATATAATGCAATCTCCATCTTGCAATGGTAAAATATGCAATTTATGAATTTAAATATTGTCGCTTTAAGGGATTTGGATAAATTATAATTAACTATAAAATTTAACCTTTTTTTATTTTAGTGATTTAGGGGATGACTCAATTCAGTAATATTGACAACGATAGAATTAGGATCCGATTAGTAAATA
Source organism: Methanotrichaceae archaeon (assembly GCA_022865315.1). Lineage (GTDB taxonomy): Archaea > Halobacteriota > Methanosarcinia > Methanotrichales > Methanotrichaceae > JALHSR01. The sequence continues at coordinate 3,269 of JALHSR010000314.1, forward strand.
AAAAAGTAAAGAGCTGCGGCCTTCTCAGGTATTTTTGCCAACAACGCTCGTATTCCATGAATCTATTTTATCTTAGATTCTACCGCCTCTTCCCTGAGTTTGCAAAGGTTCTCAGCACCACGAACGTAGAACCAATAGTGAACAATTATCAAAAGACCCCAACCTACAGGCGAATAATACATGGCCCACGTAGGCTGAATCACTATTGAGCCCATCCAATTCAAGATTAGCCAGACGATATTCAATACCAAATAGATGGCTAAATGAAGTCTAAACAGCTTAACCTGGTCTGAAACCGTCGCTTCTCTAAAGAGCCTCTTGTATTCATTTAGTGTCCCGGCCAAACTATCACCTACCAATATATTAGTGTCAAATAAAGAGATATAGTTTGCGGATTATTTTGCGATTCCCAATTCAATATTGCTGGAGTGGCAACTTTTTTTTTAGCTTCAGCTGTTTTGATCATCGTTTCATGATTGGCTTCTCGCTTTCGAGAAGTTATTTATTTATCAAAACCTATTTTCGATATGGTGATTGATTGAATTTTGAGCATGTTGATGGCAAAGATAAAGGGAAAATCACTCTTTTTGCATTAAGCACCTGCATTTGGTGCAAGAAAACGAAAGACTTCTTGTCGGGTATAGGAGCAAGATATGATTATACATATGTTGACCTTCTTAAAGGACATGATAGAGAAGAAGCTATTCAACAGGTCAAGCATTATAATCCGAGTTGCTCCTTCCCAACGTTAATCATTGGTGATAAGTGCATAGTTGGTTTTAAAGAGAAGGAGATTAGGGAGGCACTGGAGTTATGAACGAGCAAATCCCAAGCGATGCTGAAGTAAATAATTTTCTTGAACGTTTGGAAAGGGATGCAAGAAAAGGTGGATACAGCCTCAATCCGAATAAGGAATTCACGAGAGGGCTTGTAAAAGGGTTGTTAATTAATGAACGAAGGTACGGGTATCTTTCATGCCCGTGCCGTCTGGCGGCCGATGACAGAGAAAAAGATCTGGATATAATTTGCCCATGCTATTACCGAGACCCTGATTTGGCCGAATACGGAGCATGTTACTGTGCATTATATGTTTCAAGAGATATAGCCAGAGGTCAAAAGGAGCCGATTCCGGTTCCCGAACGAAGGATTACTATGGATAAACGCAAGAAACTAGGTCTAACAGGGGCTGAAATATCTGGTTCTATAAGGTTATCTGCGCCCGTTTGGAGATGTCTTGTTTGCGGGTATCTCTGCGGTCGTGATGCTCCGCCAGAACTCTGCCCCATCTGCAAAGCCAGCAAAGACAGAGTTGAGCGATTTCTGTAAACTTTTTTATTTTTTTAAAAAAAAATTATCATCTAGGTTCAAGTTCTATTTGCGCCCTGCAATGTCCTTTTTATTGTTGCAGTTGTCCCATCTCTTGTTTGGTTGGGGGATAATCCGGGGTACTTTAGTTTGATATAAAATGTAGGCTTCGCCGAACTGAGCTAGAAGCCTGCTCTCCCAATGAAGTGAGCCAAGAAACAGATAGGCTGTGATGATGAGGTATACCAACAATAGGTTCTCGGTCATGAACGGTGTGAGCCATATTATGAGAAGGCCAGACAAAAGGAATGGATCACGTATCCAGCAATATATTCCCTTTATTCCAAGTTGCAGTTCAGCAGGACTATGGGATTCGGTAAGTTGGGCACGAATCAAGAATCGGTGAGGCGCGTCTAGGAAAGCCCTTAAAGAGCCAATGCCGACCAAGAGTTGTGCCAGGAAGAAAAACCAGATCCAAGGCGAAGGAATGACATATAGTACCCTGCCGGGAAACAAGATGAGCATAATCATAAGAGGAAAAATAGTGATGACAGCTACGACGCTGAAAAATATTGGATACCAGGGATCCACCTTGGAGCCCATTAAACCTCTGGCCATGGTCTTTGCTCGAAGGCTTGCCAAAAGACTGTGAAGGGTTGCAAAGCCAATCAGATAAAGAGCTATGATTCCGGAAAAGTAGTTCAAAAGCTCAAGACCTCCAATTTTATAATTACTATCCTCTTGATTACCTTGACGCTTGAAATAAAAGACAATCCATCCTTTGGATGCTACTTTCTATAAGCAGATTGCTCAAGAGAAATTCATTAGCAATAATTATCATCGTTTGTAACTCAAGTTTAAGCCGCACTATGGCATAATAAGGGACCCTATCTTCTGAATATAGGCTTTCAAATCGAACTTGGAGCTTGCCCCTTTGTAGCTCATATAGCGAACTTTGCCAAAGATTGCCCTTTCCTTCCAGGCACGATCATGGACGCCTCCAATGCTCCAAGCTATCCCGGTGTAACCATTGGGATCTCTACCATCCAGCTCGTACCTGTCGTTAAGCAATATGGCAGCCTGGATAGCATCATCTGGCGATTCGGTCCACTCCAGGATCTTTTTCGCCCAGTACATCCTCAAGTATCCGTGCATCTTTCCTCTATATACCATTTCAAGCTGAGCAGCATTCCATAGGTTGTCATGAGTTTGGGCCGCCTCCAATTCTTTTGTAGTATAAATGTATTCTCGGCGATCCTTTTCGTGTTCTCTTAATGTTTCCTTAGCCCAATTGGGGAAGCCATTGAATGAGTCATAATTCAAATTATAGTAACAGAAATTGTCTGACAACTCCCTTCTGACTATGAGCTCTTCCAGGAATGAACTTGAATCTATCATGCTGTCAAAAACCTGAATAGCGATTCTCTGAGCTGAAATCTGGCCGAAGTGCAGGTAAGGAGATAGATTGGATTGGCCGTCATGCATGGGATCATTCCTGTCCGAATCGTAGCGAGAAAGCTTATGATTCAGAAAATATACAAGATGTTCTCTCGCCGCCCTCTCTCCGGGTTCGATCCAGGTCACTTCGGAAATGGCATCCGCTCTGATAGTCCTCTCTGCCGTTTCCCAATCATTCTCTTCCCAGCTTTTCCATGGAACGGGATTCTCTTGCGGATCTGGAAATTGTTCCAAAAATTCGGCAAGAAGACGATGCACTTTAGGCCGGAAAGTGTATGCAGCCCATTCCTGTTTGGAGGAGGCAACCCAGCTGGGCACGATATTATGTGCATCTACTTCATAGAAGGGAATTGCAATCTGCTCAGCTACCGATCTCTTCCAATCTTTATTTATCCGCAGAGGAGAAAAATCCGAGACCAGTGCGCCTGCATCATGAGCATTCAGAAATTGTGGGATCTCATTTTCTGGATTTCCATGAAGCAGAAAGAAAGGAATGTTCAATTGTTTTAGATTCTGCTCGACTTCCTTTAGTCCTCGCAACATGAAATTGAACTGTCTGTTAGTAGCTCCAAGAAATTCAGGCAATAGACAGAAAGCCACTGCCATAGGTGAATGCATTTTGATGGCCAGCTCCTCAGCGAAGATCAATGACCAATTGTCATTCACCCGCTGGTCTCGGCTCATCCAATAAATTACAGGTCCTTTTTTTTCTGGTGCTTCGACCAGAGCTTTTGCTCTCTTCGAGTTCATAGGTATAGATCTAGCGCAAATATTCAATTTCCATTTCAAATATTTTGCTAGTATCAAACCTCCAGGCTTTGCAGGAATTTTTCCGCAACGGCTAAATGATTGTTGAGTTTTTTTGCGTCCATTCGATCAAGATTACGAATCGAAAGCTTCATGCGTGGATTTTTGCTCAGACGCTCGCGGTGCTTGTAGAGGAACCTCCAGTAAAGGCTGTCCCAGGTTCTGCACCAATCTCCTTTTTTGTAGTTGCTCATCCTCAGGATATAACTGGATGAGCTAAGGTAGGGCTTGGTCGTGATCATGCCTCTGTCAGCGTATTGGCTCATACTGTAAACGTTGGGAACCATGACCCAATCATAAGCGTCGATGAACATCTCCATGAACCATCGATAGACTTCGCTAGGATCAACCTCGCAAAGCAGCATGAAATTTCCTAGAATCATCAGCCTTTCAATATGGTTCAGATAGGCTGTGTCCATCAGACGTTTTATAGATCGATCAACCGGCTCAATTGTAGTCGATGCAAGATAGAAAGAGGCAGGCATTGGCCTGCTGTGGCCCCAGAAATTAGATTCTCGCTCTCTCTCTCCCGCAAGAATGTAAACAGCACGCATGAATTCCCTCCAGCCAATTATCTGCCGGAGAAAACCTTCCAAAGAGTTCAAAGGAATTTCATGATTTCTGGCATATTTCATAGCAGCTTCAACTACTTGTCTCGGATTAAGCAGACCCACATTCAACAGTGGAGAGAGTTGAGATTGGAACAGAAACGAATTAGTCTGAAAGATAGCATCCTGGTAGTCCCCAAACAGTTCCAGTCTAGTTTTCAGAAAATGATCGAGCCAATCATCAGCCTGTTCATGAGAAATGGGATAGATGAAATTCTCCGTTATTCCTGGATGGTCGGGAAAATTTTTTTCTACATAATCCTGAGCTTCTCGAATACAGTCACTCGGTTCGAATTTTGGCAGATCCGGTACCAAGATATTACTGGGAAGTTTCTTTCGATTTTCCGCATCAAAGCTCCACTTTCCACCAATCGGACGACTATCCTCTGTTAATAGAATCTTAAGTCTCTTTCGCTGGGCGATGTAGAACTTGGTCTGCGAGAGATGAGTTTCACCCCGGAAGAACTCTCTTATCCAGCCGATAGGTGTTAGAAAACCAGGAGACTCCAGCATATTCAGCTCCATCTTTAACTTTTCGGCTGCCGCCAATATGCGACTTTCCAAAATATGATCGACTGGATCGGCAACATAAATCCTCAAAACATTTTCATGCTTTAGAGCAGCTAAAAGGTCCTGATGGAATGTGAGATAATGTACAATGTACCCTTTTGACAGCAGTCTGTCTCGATAGATCTGCATAGTGGCTCTATGCAATATCAGCTTCTTCTTATGAAACTTAAATTGTCCGTTTGCGCCAATAAAGAAGCTCCGGTCCTCGACAAGAAAAATGCTTCTGTTATTGGAAAACGCTGGATGATGATCGAAGAGCTGATGGGGAAATACTAATGCCACTTCGTCCATTAGACTACAACTCTATCATTTGGCATTTTTGGCCCTTTCCAGAAACGAGATCAATTTTGGATAGAAAATGTTTGGACTGAATTTGCGGCCTTGGACAAGTTCTTTCGCTGAATAAACTTAATTACTTTCATAGGTCTTTAGTCTTTCGATTTCCCCGGCCTATAAATAGCTCCTCTCCTGCCCATTCGCATTGCGAATCTCTGCAAAGCTCTATCAAATCCTCCGGAAATGGCTCGAAGAATGTCTGATTCTTGACATAGTCTTGGTCGAAACGAACCGCCCAGCTTTGAAGCATAGCCAGAAGAGCACTTGAGGGGATTTTTTTATCTTTGAACCACTCGATGCTATGAATAAAATGATCTTTTTCTTGCAAAGTGAGTTGGTTTGAGAAATATCCTAGGGATTTCATGAGCACGTTTGCCTTAGATTTTGTACTTGGGGGCCTCTTGAGAGCTTTGGCCAAATGCTCTCTATAAAGTCCAGTCTGTTTCATGAAATCCATACCTTCGTGATTAGCAACTAAATTCCCCAAAATTTTGGTCTCCTTCTGGCTATAAGCCATCAACAAAAATTTATTAATTTGATGAAATTGAATTAGATCACGATTATTTCTTATTTTTCTGAAGCTTGCCAGTGCATAAAGCTTGGTCAGAAAGTGTTCTCTGATATTGAAATTTCTCAGCCTGCCTTCATCTTCTATGGCAAGATCAGGAAATGATTTGATCACTTCTCCCCCAAAGAAGCCGGCCGCTTTAGAAACAGTTCCCGTCTTAACTATGCCTGAGTAAATTTTGATGTCCTTTAAGCCGCAGGATGGAGAGCGAAACTTGAGTATGAATCCGTCCACTTCTGCCAGAGAACTTAGAAATTGGCTTGAGAAGGCTCTCATTTTGTCCGTAAGGTCCAGATCCGTAGTCGGTTGAATCAGCCTGAGTTCCCCATTGACTGATGCAATCCTCACCGTGCTTCTGGGCACTCCTAGGCCGATCTCCATTTCCGCACAAACAGGTTTAAAGTCAATATGGGGCTTAAGAGCTTTGACAAAATCACTGGGGATCATGCTACCATCATATCTGCAATGGGCAAACTCGATGCACTTGCTGATAACTACCTTCGGCCTGACGAATTGCCTCATAAAAGGATCATTGAGAAAGATGAGGGCTAAATATTTATTCTTACTGATGCTATTCGATTTGACCTCAAAAAGTAAATAATGCCTTAATTATGCGATTTGCAGTGAGTCAATTGGACTATCCTTTGAAAGGAGCGGGTCTAAGTGAGCGACAAATTGGCAGCTTGGAATGTTAAGGAAATAGACTTTCCTTCGGGAGGCAGCTTATTTGAGCAGTTGAAGTTCCTTCTTAGATATGCAGTGCTTGCACCTTCCGGACCAAATACTCAACCTTGGAAGTTCTCCATAAAGGATGATGAAATCTCTGTGATTGTTGATTTCACGAGATCTCTGCCATCTGTAGACACCAATGATAGGACACTTTACATCAGCCATGGATGCGTGCTTGCGAATCTTCTGATAGCAGCGGAGCACTTTGGATTTAGCTATGATGTAAAAAACTTTCCTGATGGGCTCTCTGGAGCCAGAACGGCAGCAATAGGCTTCTCTAAGCCGGGTTCCAAACCCCAGTTCCCAAATCTTTTTCCCGAGATTACCAAACGTCATACCAACAGAAAGAGCTACGAGAGTAGAGATATTGAAGGAGATAAGCTCAAAAAGATGAAAGATTGCGTTGATATGGAAGGTTTCAAACTAGATGTATTAACAAGCAATAAAGGCAAGAATGAGATGGCGGATCTCTTGGCAAGGGCGCATGAAATCCAGCTTGGTAACAAGGCTTTCCGCAAAGAACTGGCATCTTGGGTGAGGTCAAATACATCCGATGCCAAGGACGGACTTCCTGGCTACTCCTTCGGATACTCCGATTTCGAGTCTTTCTTTGGATCCTTCATATTCGGGACATTTGACATGTCCTCGTCAAGGGCCAGGACAGAGACATCCTATATGAAAGCATCGCCAGCAGTTGCGGTGCTATCCACCGACAGCGACGATAAACTGACATGGATCAAAACTGGTATTTTATTCGAGACGTTATTCTTAACCGCTACGAATTTGAATGTGAGGTTCGACCTCTTCAGCCAGCCGATAGGAATCCAAATGCTAAGGCATGAGATGGCACAGGTATTGAAAACGAAATACCCCCAGATACTTATCCGCATGGGATACACGGAGCCAGCCAAACACACACCAAGAAGACCTGTGGAAGAGGTTTTGATCTCTTGAGCGTTTCATAATAGGATATATTTTTTTCAATTTTAAGCCTTAATTATGGCCTCGATGACAAGAATGAGCATCCCAATAAAAAATAAGTCCATGACACATAAAAAATAAATAATTATTAGCGGAGTTCCCGGTTTTGGCATTTGCACTGGATCCTCTTCGGAAGATAGAGTTTGCTAATGAGAATTGAAATTGTTTATGCGATAGTTTTTTAGGAGGGATTCAATTTAATAAAGAGAAAATGAATCAATCATCGAAAGACATCTATCATCAGAAATCCATCAGTTATTTGGAAAGATTTCAGAGGTTTATTGTCACCGTTCTAATAATTCTTATGGCATTGGTAGTTCTTCTTTCAATTCTGGAACTAATTTATATTATAATTATTGATATAATTTCCGAGCCAATTTTATTACCGGACATTAGCGAGCTATTGACAATCTTTGGTTATTTTCTTCTTATCCTAATAGGCGTGGAATTGTTGGAGACGTTCAAAATCTACCTAAAGGAGCAGTCAATTAATGTTCAAGTTGTATTCTTGGTGGCCATGATTGCCATAGCTCGAAAAGTCATTATACTGGAGCCTGATCAAACACCAAGCGTAACCTTAATTGGAATCGGGGTTATCATCATAGCTCTTGCTTCTGGATATTACTTAGTGAAGAAAAGTCAAGACGATCCGAGCTGTAGGAAGCTATGATTGACGATTTCAATAGTTTTGAGCAGTGAAAAAATAACAGCATTTTTAGGTTTAAGAAAATTGGTCTAAGAAAATCATACCTGGCTAAATACATCATCCCGATTATTTACCAGTAAAACATTCATGAGCCTCGGAACCGGGCTCATGCACAAATATAAAAAGTGATTTTGTTCTGGATGCCTAATTGACTTTGATATGGACCCTGAAGGTTGTGCACAAATGAGACAACGATCTCGTTGATAAAACTAGCTCTCATCACCCGAAAGCCAGAATGCGTCTTAGAGCGCGTATGGGAATTTGCACCTTAGAGGATGATCATCTGCCCATATTGGGATAGTCAAATGGTTATCTTACTGGTAGATTCGTGCGGAAATCCCGTACCCCGCATAAAAACCTTCTTCTGATGTCGATTCTCTTAAGACTGCCTTTAGGCGACGGATATATTGAATTCCCGTGGATCTATTTTGGATATAATCCTCTAGAATGCGTGGAGTGAATGTGATGAGATTGCGAGTCGACAACAGTATGCTGATGGGCAAAGAATTTATTCTAAATGGTTAATGTTCCTGGAAAAATGAGGAATAGACTTACCAATAAGATGAGAATAAAACTATAATTTCAATTCTTGCCAAGCCATTGCTCTTCAACGAGTGATTTTATCTGGCGGTGCTGCCCCTTAGTTGCATCAAAGAGCTGGGAGTACATATTCGATGAATGCTTCCGAATCACATTTAGACCCTGCTCGGTGATGCCACCTTTAGTAGCCACACAGGAGATTAAATCTTCGAAGCTTTCTCTGGAAAGAAGCTCGGCCGTGCACAAAAGCGATTGTCTTATTAACCATTCAGCTTGTTCCAAAGGCACACCTTTCAGAGAAGCGGCCAGCGCCATCTCCTGAAGGAACGAAGATATAAATGCAGGTGCACAGCTTGTCAAATCCGCTAGGATATCAAAATCTTTTTCCTCGACTTCAATTATTTTTCCAACAAAACGGAAAAGATGGATCAAAAAAGATTTGTCTCTCTCCGTAATTGCATCACTGAAGGCGGCTAATGAAATGCCATTAAGACAATCTAAAGTAATGCTGGGAATTATTCGAACAATCCTGGCATCGCATACAGCTTGAAGCTGTCTGATTGAAACGTCCATGGCCACCGAAACAAGAATTTTCTCAGGGGAGAGAATTTCCTTTAGCTCGATTAGAACGCCTCTAATTTCCAGAGGTCTAACGCAGAGCGGAATTAGTTCAGATTGCTCAACCACATCTCGATTAATTCCAACACGAATCCCTATCTCTTTGGCAACGACGTCAGCCTTTTCCCGGTTCCGATTACTAATGATAACTTCATACTGCTTTACAGCTCCTGACTCTACAAGTCTTCGTGCCAGCATGCTTCCTATATGTTCAATGCCAATAACTCCCAATCGTGACATTTCAGCCTCCTTTGCTAGTTGAGCTTTTGACATTATCCGTTTTTCCCGAACGGGGAGACAAATAATAAAGTACCTGGAATTCAATAATCCAAAATCGTGATAACTATGTTTATTCAATAAGGAAGTATTTTTAATAAGACTGATTTAGATTTGTGGAGAGTATTCTGCTATAATTTAAATTTTATACGAAAATTTGATAAATAAATCTTAAATTCATAAGCTCACTCTTGGAGGGATCTCAACAAAACCGTTATCCATTGGGTTTTCAATTAACATCCCAGACTCATTGATAAGATGACCTACTGGTATTGAACCCCAGCTCCACAAGTCTTTTAATGCTGTATTATTTTCCTCAATTGACAAGTTTGTCGTGTTATTGGATGATATAGAAGCTAAAATCGCCTTCCCGTTAAAACCGCCAAGCTCCAAAGATACCGATCCATATATGCTCAGAACTGATAGCAGAAAAATCAAACCAATCATTAAACAATCCCGCATGCTCTCTCCTATTAATTGCGAAACAACCAAAATTTAAATAATTTATGCTTGCAAGCTACAAGGAAAAAACTGCTTAGGAGAACATGATCAAAATATATGATGCAGCTAAATTTAGCAAATCTAAAGTATCCAATGTGACTACTTCCGCCAATAAATTGGCAGGCTTCTAGGCTTTCGCCAGAGATTGTAATCCCAATCTCAGAATGTTCTTAGCGGCGTTAAGATCTCTGTCTATTGATAGATTGCAGAAAGGACAATTATGCATCCTTTCCGAGAGATCTTTCTTAACTATCAATCCACATCTAGAACA
>JALHSR010000033.1 GCA_022865315.1 Methanotrichaceae archaeon
CACAAAACTGTTCAGGCTGTGGAACAACGGTCTTAAAAGTATTAGCACAAAGGATACATAGTTGTCCTAAGTGTGGTCTGCAATTGGACAGAGATCATAACGCAGCCTTGAATATACTAACCTGCGGACTGCGGGAGATAGCCTGTGGAGAATTGGCCTCCGGCTTGGGCATACGTTCAAGTAAGCGTCAACTCCATGAAGCAGGAAGCTCTGGTCTTTAGGCCAGAGAGGAAGTCACGTTCGCTCAGCAAGCATATCTTGCCGGAAATCGCCAATACCGCCCATTATGAGCTTTAGATAGAATTTTATAGAGTTTCCTGTAAAAAATTAGGCGGGATACAATAACTGCACCCCAGTCTTATCTCCGCTGCCGAGCGTCCTTTTTACGCCACTATACGAGTTCATGACCTGCGCCTTATCCCAGGAATATTGAGGATCGTTGTATAAATCGAGCAATCCGACGGTATGACCCATTTCGTGAAGAGCTATCGTTTCAAGATCGATTAATGAACGTGAGGGAGAAACTCCCCACAAACTCTTTACCAATACGGCTTTGCTGGCATCGGTCGTCCATCCCCAGTTCAAACCATAAACTATATCCGCGTCTTTCAGATCTGCCCCCTGTCTGGTCGCTCGCCACATTGCGATGATCGTTCCACCGAGCGGCGAGGTAAACGAATGGACAAACTTCCCATCGTTTGCCACACTCGGCACGCTCGAATCTATTATGACATTGTCGGCAAACAGGTTCAAATCCCTGCCGGGGGCGGATGTTAAATCCCACGTCTTTCCCGCCGACGCTACCGCTCCAGCGAAGGCTTCAGGACTAATGCTAACCGGATTATTTGACGGATTCACATACTGTTGCATTGGATAAAGTTGAGTCCATTTCCAGCCCGCAAGTTTATACGACGATCCGCTCGAACTGGTACGGCTACTCGGTCGGTATGACCACGAAAACCCTAGTTTCTCGTTAGCCATCGTCATTGCTGCCGTTTCAACCGTCTCGGTCGATATCTGATCCTCAAACGCAAAATTGCCTATAGATATCGAATTCGTCGTTGGCGTGGCGACACCCGCTATTTCACTATTCACTGCAACATTGTCTGTGCCACCACCCATCTCTTCCGCCGCAGATATTCCTATCAAAAGGATTGCAACGATCACAAACCATAGTTTCATTTTTCTCCCTCGGTTCGAATAAGTCTCAGATTTTTTAAGCACTCATTTAGTTCCGTAATCGAAACTTCGCAAATTATCCTAATATTCTGGTTTACTATATCGCAAAGCATTCCGCTCATTATATAATATAGCATCCTCGTCCTTTTCCCTAAATACGAGTCCATCTCCGATATGCCTATTTTATTCAGATATCTTATTCTTAAACTTGCTCAGCCAATATGGTCTGACGTCTCTGCAAATATAAGGTTCTGGATTAGCTATCGACATTGAGCAAGAGAATGTTTCTATTTCAATTGATGTCTTCCAAGAAAGTTCTTCAAGCGAAGATCTATTATCTCCAAGCAAATTTGGCTAAAAACATGAGCATTTCCGACTGGCCAACCGAAACATACCTAAAATTCAGATTGACGATTCTATGCCAAAAAAAAGAGAAATATTCATTTCCATAAATAAATTAATGTGCCTGGTCAAATTGAGCTTCTGTGCTCGACCAGGCGAAAGCTGGATTTACCGTGGTGTCTAACCTAAAAGGTTTTGCTAACAGGTGATTCCCTTTCGGCTCGGTTTGAACAAATGTCCTGGTGATCTGATTCTTCGTTAGGGCAAAAGCGTTGACGGCATCCACATAGGAAATGTGACTATATTCAGGCGTGGATCCTTCAAATCCTGCTTGATTGAACATAACACTATCTGTGGCCATGAGAGTCCCGTTTGCGTAGGGATCTATCTTGGCGCCTGCAACAGATTTTTTACCTAATGTAGCTTGAGCATATGTAGTGAGAATTAGATCGCCTCCAGCCTTGACGATATTGCCTTCGAATGTCATGTTCCCCTCCATATTTATCTTAGAGAATGAAATGGCATCGGATGGTTCATAACAGACAGCTCCTGCGCCCATCTCTTTAACATCGCCCCACTCGATAACCTGTTGGCCTTTAGCATTTCTTGCGACTGTACCCCATGATCCATCTTTGATAAATGTCTTGGCATAGGTTCTCAGCGCCGAAGAGGATTGTGAGGTGGCAGCATATGAGGCAGCTCCTCCCGATACCTTGAGGATTGAATCTTTGGAAGCTGAGCTCTGAATTATCGAAGAAATGTCTGCTGCATCATTATTTTGATTGGCTTCTACATACCCTGTCAAGTCACCTTTAGCTGACGAGGCCACGTTTTCGTTCGAGAGTCTCGACTTCGAACCTGTGAAACTCGGGTCCCAAGCCCCAGCTAGAGCCTGACCTGAAGCGCTCACAGTTCCTGTTGCATTGTTGATCACCGATGAGTAAGTGCTTATGCTGCTATGGCTAGTGGCTTTGATATCGCCAAGTATGCCTTGAACCGCTCGGGAGTCCGCATGTAATCCGTTTTCAGCTCCACCTGAACTAGCCAAACCGGTAGAGGATCGGCTATCCAAGTTTAATGCGCTATTTCCCGAAACCGAACCCCAGACTTCAGATGGAGTACCCACTTTTTGGACCAAGAATTCAGCTGAACCGGATGCTGAGGTAGAAGCTAGACCTTGGCCCGCTATAAAGCCTTCATTGATCAAATCAGCCGACCCAAAGATATCATAACTGAGTCCTCCATTAGACATTCTGCCGGTTGTCAATCCGGTTGCAGTGGCTCCAACGTATGACGAAACCGAAGCAGATCCTTGGCTGTTCAACACAAGTTTCGATGACAGATCTCCATCGTACGAAGTCTTCAGCCGATAGCCACCTATATTTATGTCTATATTCTGCTTTCCGACTTTTGAGTCGGATACGCTACCAGGTCCATAAAGTGATAACGTCGAGGCTATGGCCATCGTCACTGACGGATCGCCGCCTGAACAACCCACTTCGGCCTGACCCGAACTTGTGCTAAGCCCGTCCGCAACCACATCCCAACCGCCTTCGATCTCTGCAGTCATCGCAGAAACCTGGCATACGATGATTAATGCTGCTAAATATAATAACGATACCGATTTTAACATTTTTCAGACCCCACAAAAATTTTTTTTAAAAAAAAAAAGGTTGAGCTTTGCCTTATTCCGGGGCAAGCCCAATTGATAACCAGGTTAAGCTTACCTAATTATCACACTTTAGGTACCTACACGAAGATTACGCCAGTTTCATACAGGAATAACGCGCCACCCTGTCCGGCAGCTTGCCAGTACCATATGTTTGGACCAGACTCCACGCCAAATCCGATACCCTGGGGGGTAATCGAGAATATCGGTTTGCTGAAAGACTGATGCCCACCGGGAACCAACAATGCGCCATTTGTCCAGATAATCATGTTCTGGTTAGCTATGGTCTCGATCGCTGTAAACTGGTTACCGCCTAATATAGGACCAAACAAAGTATCCTCGTTTTTACCGTCAGACCCAGTAACGAACAGATTCTGGTTGGCTACGCCACAATAAGCCCCTGCGCCACCCGTATCGACTCCTGAAAATTGTGGTCCCATTATGATCGCTTCAACCTCTTCGTAAAGACCTATGTCCCCAACATCATCTGCCCATGCTTCCTGTTCGTGTTCAAGCATAGCCATCACTTGGTTGGCACCTGTCGATGCCGCGCCAACTCCCGAACCAGGCAACATTATACTATTACCGTTTTCGGTAAATCCGGTCTCACCACTGACGCTTGCTAGTAAACCCTGGAATCCAATAGGCCCAGGCATCTGGAAGGCTGTCAACGGCGCTCCAGCTCTCCCCATAAGATCAGCGGCTGCGGCTGACCATTCGGCAGATTCCAATTTGGATGTAGCTCTAACTGCATTAGCGGGATCGGGGTCGGCTACCAATCGATTAGCATATGCTCCTAACTCCGTTAATTCAGTGGCATATACGCCATTTTGACTGTCTGCATAACACCCAAATTCTCCCATGGCAACTGCAACATCGTTTCGCCTGAATACAGATGCTAATCCACTCAGTTTAGAGAATGCTTCTATATCGGCTACTTCGATAACCGGGCCGCCAGGGAAGGCTAAGACCGTTGGCTCAGCAAACTCTTCGCCATTGACAATGGCTGCAATCTGTGAACGTCCGTCAAAGGAAATTCCATTTGTAGCGAATAGGTTGAACTCTTCCTCAACGTTTGCCTCTGCATACGTGCCTGTTGGACCGTCCTCAGCTTCTCCAAAAGACTCGATCTCTGCCTCTCCAAATACAGTGCCACCCCGACTGGTTTGTCCTGTTAAAGCTACCGTACCTTTAACATATCCAGGGGCGTTCAGATCGGCAAATGCACCTGGAGTGGGCGCAAGGTATGTATTGTAGGTTAAATCCCTTGCATTAGTCGTAGCGCTAATAGTTCCAGTACCATCGAGGTACACAAATGCAGATGCTTCAGCTTCTCCCGAGGCTTCTCTATCAGCAATATCGACAGTTGATTCTGCATAAAGTTCGGAATAAGCAACTCCATTGCCTTCGGTGGAAGTTTTAGCTATATTTACAGCTACTTTCCCATCTACACCCACGTTAAGATTGTACCCATTTGCGACTAGGGTTCCTGCAGATTTTGTCTTTTTCGTTACAGTATCGAAAGATCCTATAAAGGTACCTGCAGCACCCGATAGAACTGCACCATCAACTCGAGCACTAACCCACAATATCGGATTGTTTGCTGTTGTTGTGTCATACACGAAATGCTGCTCCAACATTCCGTCACCGGATCCGCTTTTAGACGATGCTATTGCTCCGCCTATCAAATCATCGAAATCGGCAGACGCAACGGACGCCATAATCACAAAGATCATAGCAACAATAATAGAATATCCAATTAGCTTCAATTTAACC
>JALHSR010000315.1 GCA_022865315.1 Methanotrichaceae archaeon
AGTAAGGGCCTTAAGAATGCACTTATCAATAACGCCATATGTGAAATCCAAGTCGATCTTCTCTTTTCCAGCCATCGTTTTTGCTAAAGTACCCATTGCTCCAATAAAGTCTACATCTTTTTTTTCTAGGAATATCTTCAGACCTGCCGGAGTAGAACGATCAACATTCCAAATGAAAATCCTACCGAGACTAGGACGGGAAACTTTTCCTTTCACTACCTCCTCGATCATATTGGTAAGCTCAAGAACATTCCTAGGAGGCCTAGTCCCGTTTAGGATGCCTCTGTTAACGAGCTCATAATATATCTCCATGACTCTGGGCAACTTAATCCTCGCCTGTTTAACAAGTTCTATATTCGAAAAAGCTGAAATTGGGAGGCCCCTATGCAGAATACGGCCTCCTTCCATGAGTATTATTTCGTCAGCCCAACGATAAGCGAGTTCCTCATCGTGTGTTGATATAATCATGGTTTTTCCCCCGTAACTCAATTCATCAAGCATCTCCATTACCTCCTCAGAACTAGCTGGATCAAGATTTGAGGTAGGCTCATCGAGGATTATCACATCAGGCTCCATTGCAAGTACTCCTGCAATCGCAACCCTCTTCTTCTCCCCACCGCTGAGGTGGTGCGGTGGCCTCTTCTCATAACCGGATAAACCTACATAAGCCAACGCATAATTCACATATCTTTCAACCTTCTCTCTGGGAAAATCCAGGTTATTGGGTCCGAAAGCAATATCTTGGTAAACAGTAGGAGCAAAGAGCTGGTCGTCTGGATTCTGGAAGACAATGCCGATTTTGCGTCTAACTTCCCGAAGAGACTTAGAGTCGTACCTCAAAGGCGCTCCACGAAAACGTATCTCCCCAGAAGTGGGTTTCAAGATGCCGTTAAACATAAGCATTATAGTAGACTTCCCCGCTCCATTAGGTCCCACTAGAGCAATTTTTCGGCCTTCATCTATAGCGAAACTGAGACCTTTAAGGGCCTCAAAGCCATCTGAGTAAGAGAAATGAACATCTCTAGCTTCTAGAATAGCGGTCATCTCGTCCTCATATCGTTCCAATATCCCTAGTCATAACTGCGATAATAGTGATAGCGCCCAAATAAGCAACTACGGCAATGATGGACCTCCAACTAAGCGAAACTCTGCTTTCCATCACTCCCAAGCGACCATTATAGCACCTGGCGTCCATAGCTACAATTAACCGCTCTCCCTGTTCCCAGGCTCTGATGAAAAGCACGCTAGAGAGCATAGCAAATGAATTCAACGACGAACTGAATCCTGAATATCCTAGCCTCAAAATCTGAGCATTGCGAATCATGGTCACCTCATCCAAGAATAAAAAGATATAGCGGTAAATAAGCATTGAAAGTTCTAGCAACAAATCCGGTAGGCCGTAGGATTTCAGGATAGAGAAGATATCGATCATCGGTGTTGTTAGAGCAATGAAAATTAAGGCAGTCATTCCGCCAAGAGTTCGGGATAATAGAAGTAATGCTAGATTGATGCCTTCAATTGCCACACTAAAGCTGAATCCTAAGATAGTAAAGGTGAATATTGAAGTTTCACCTTGCATGAAGATGATTGCTAAAGAACTCAAAAGCGCAAATGATAGTGGTACCAGCAAAAGTTTGGCATATAAACGCCAAGTAATTTTAGCAATCACCAAAATTATGAAGCTCATAGAGGTGGCCACAATCAGAGGAGCTATTGGGGAGGTTGAAGATACACAGATAAGGATACAAGACAAGCCCAACAGCAGCTTAAGTTTGGGATTTACATCTCTAATGGCATTGGTATAGACGTAATCGTCCAGCATGTCATGCATACATTAAGTCGCTCTATCTTTTCGGTAATAGCCAAAGAAATATCCAATGATGAGCCCTCCTATGGCCGCCTGCAAGCTGAAGAACAGGCTCTCAATCTCGCCACTAGGAGGCTCCCAGATAGGTTTGAACCAAGGCTGATAGCTATCTCCAGTCAGCTCTGAAACTACTTCTTCAGCCTGACTATCAGCCCCGCTCCACTCATAAACTCCTGAAGAGCTGATAAAGGCAAAGGCGATGATGAATAGTCCAATGACCATTATAGCCACAACCTCTAGCTTCATGTCAATGACTCCTTTATCTTAACTAAAGTAGTCTCAGATATCACATTGAGCTTAAGCAATACATCACTCTTAGCTTGGAGAATATACTTGAACATGAGAGCTGTCACAATGCCTTCTATGATGGCTAATGGAAGCTGGGTTAAAGCAAAGACCGCAGCAAAAGCGGTGAACGAAGCTAGGACGCCTCCGGATGAAGCCGGAAAGGCCATTGCTAGCTGAAGCGAAGTTACTATATAAGTAGTTAGGTCAGCCATTGCGGCTGCAAGGAAGACGGTTAAAAACAGGTTAAATCCTGATTTCATGAATATCTTATAAATTGTATAGCCCATTAGGGGGCCTGCTATGCCCATCGAAAATATATTTGCTCCAAGCGTTGTCAAGCCACCATGTGCCAAAAACAATGCCTGGTAGACCAGAACTATTGTCGCCAGTACTGATGTTATGGCAGGCCCAAAAAGTATAGCGGTCAGACCAGTGCCTGTCGGATGGGAACAGCTTCCTGTGACGGAGGGCAGCTTCAGCGATGAGAGAACAAAGATGAAGGCACCGGATACAGCCAATAATGGTAATGCATTTCGCTGTTCTTTAATGAGATTGTTCACTCTGTAAACTCCGTAACCCACCACGGGTAGAGAGAGCGCCAGCCAAATCTCCCACCAAGGATGGGGCAAGAAGCCCTCCATTATGTGCATACAAATTTAGAGAAGGAAAATGTGATATATAAAGTTTATTTGATTTGAGACCAAAAAAGTTTAATTAAAATGAAAAGGTCTAAATCAGATAGGATAGTTTTTGGCGAACTCAACAAAATTGCGTCCGGAACATAACGCCGCCAATAAGATTCGTACATAAGTCCATTGGTTTCTAAAAGAAGCATCTGTGCAAAGACTTTTCAACAAGAAATAAGCATTTCTAATATAATGTTAAGTAATTTATGTAATTAATGTAATTTAAAAATTTGCGACCCGTCAACCGTTTCTCAGCAAACGACAATTTTCAAATTTTTTGAATTCGGGAAATCTGCTATGATCTGATTTCATCAACAACATCTTTATCCGAATAAAAGCCACCAAGTGTTAAACGAAAACCATTACAACCTCACATGTTCAGAAGTGATAAACTAAATTTAACCAAATGCTTTAGCATTCGTTTCTAAGAGATTCCCATAATTGCGCCTTGACCATCATAAAAATTGAAAAAATAGCTCCAGCTTTTCCTGAGAAAACCTAAGTTAATCCTCGATTGCACTTTCGATCCACTTAAGGAGACGTTATATAGATCTCATATAAAAATATGACCTATTGACTCAAATTTTCACTGTTACCGAATTAAACCTGCGAATAAGAAATCGTTTGGAATCTGACTTACATTTGCGAGACATTTGGATTCAAGGGGAACTCTCCAATGTGGTCAACCATAGATCTGGTCACAGATACTTTACGCTTAAGGACAGAGAGTGTCAGATTTCTTGCATTCTCTTTCGAAATCATGGCATGCGCCTAGATTTTGAGTTGAAAGATGGTCTGAACGTTCAGATTTTTGGCGATGTCAGCATCTACGGGATAAAAGGCCAATTGCAACTTGTGGCTCGAGGAATGCGACTTGACTCAGGCCTTGGATTAAGACATTTAGAATTTGAGCAGCTTAAGCAAAAGCTGTCTATTGAGGGTTTCTTCGACTTGGAGCGAAAGAGAACTTTGCCAATATATCCCCGAAGCATAGGCATCGTGACATCACCTGACGGAGCGGCTCTTAGGGACGTTTTGCGAATCATCGGATTCTATCCAGCAAAGATTATCATATCTCCAGCAAAGGTTCAAGGTGAAGGATCGGAAGAGAGTATCGCTTCAGCAATAAAAGCTCTTAATTCTAAGACGAATGTGGTTATCGTTTGTCGAGGAGGTGGATCTGATGAAGACCTCTGGTCTTTCAATTCCGAGGCAGTTGCACGTGCCATCTTTGAATGCGACGCTCCGGTCATATCTGCTATTGGCCATGAAACGGATTTCACCATTGCAGACTTCGTGGCAGACATTAGGGCTCCCACGCCTACAGCTGCAGGCGAGATGGCTGTACCCGATTTGGATGAGATCAAGCAAAATCTCTGCCTTCTTGAAACTAGGATAATCCGTTCTCTCCGGTCTTCCTTAGAACGAAGACAGAATAAACTAGACTATCTTACGCTCAGTTTCTCTGCAAGAAGGATGTATGCTTTGCTTACTGATTACAACCAAAATCTCGCATATATAGGAGAGCGTTTAGAATCTGCTGAAAAGGGCATAATAATGACGTTGCGCCAACGGCTAGAAATTCTGGAGAGCTGTTTAGCTGCTGTGAGCCCTCTGGCAACTCTTTCTAGGGGTTATGCCATAGCTATGTCTTTGGAAGGCAAGCTAATTCTTGGGCCCAATGATGTCATTCCTGGAGAAATTTTGAAGTTGTTGCTCTTGCATGGTAGGCTGAACTGCATGGTGCTTGACGAAGAGAAGCTAAAATAAACAGTGGGTGTTGTTATTGGATGACGAATTTAATCTAGAACAAGCTATGGAAGATCTAGAAAAGATCGTGAGAGAGCTGGAGACGGGGAAACTCCCTTTGGAGGAAAGCTTAGCCCTTTTTGAGCAAGGTATAAGGCTAATAAGACTATGTAGCATTAATCTAGATATGGCTGAACAGAGAATAGAGAGTCTGACAGGAAAGTTGCCTGAAGGCCTTTGCTAAAACGTGGACAAACCTTATATATTCGATGTACTTTTCTATACATTATAGTATTTATTAGTACATTAAAGCCGGTGATTTATTGAGCGGTCAAATTGTCTATGATATCAATACTAAATTCGGCAAATACGGTGGGCGCTTCGTTCCTGAAACACTCCGCCAACCTTTAGAGGAACTAGCCTCGGCTTATGAGCACTTGAAGCACAACGATAAATTTCTCTCAGAGTATGACTTTTTTTTAAGGGATTTCGCAGGCAGGCCCACACCCCTTTACTTTGCTAAATCCCTTAGCCGTGAGCTGGGTCGCAAAATTTACTTGAAAAGAGAGGATCTTGTTCATGGCGGTGCTCATAAACTCAATAATACCTTGGGACAGGCGTTAGTGGCTAAACAAATGGGCAAGACAAGATTGATAGCTGAGACCGGAGCAGGTCAACATGGCGTCGCTACTGCAATAGTAGGGGCTTGCCTAAGTTTCGAAACTCAAGTCTATATGGGTGAGGTTGATATTGAAAGGCAGAAAATGAATGTCTTTCGCATGGAGCTTTTGGGTGCAGATGTTATACCTGTAAGATCTGGTTCCAGAACCCTGAAGGATGCAATCAACGAAGCCTTCCGCGACTGGTCAGCCAACTATGAAAATACTCATTATCTTCTTGGCACAGCGGCGGGACCTCATCCGTTCCCCACCATGGTCCGGGATTTTCAAAGCATAATAGGAAAAGAGACCAGAGAGCAAATTCTGCGCGCTGAGGGCAGACTACCTGACTCCATTGTTGCGTGTGTGGGCGGAGGCAGCAACGCAATTGGCATTTATGCCCCTTTTCTACAAGATAAAGTCGAATTGATAGCAGTGGAAGCGGGAGGCCAGGGGATCGGAAAAACCAATAAGACAGCCGAGAATGGGGCCTCACTTAACTGTGGAACAAACGGCATTTTGCATGGTGCTCTCACGAAAATCTTGCAGGATCCGTATGGTCAAATCCTTGAATCCTATTCAATAGCTGCCGGTTTAGATTATCCTGGAGTAGGACCGGAACTGGCCTATTTAGCTGAGATGGGACGAGTACAGCCAACAATGGCCGACGACAAAATTGCATTGAAAGGTTTCAAAGCACTATCTCAATTGGAGGGTATAATTCCGGCTTTGGAGTCCGCTCATGCCGTAGGTTATACATTGGATTCACCTGAAATATTAGGTGATTTGGCAATAATAAATATCTCCGGCAGGGGTGACAAAGATTTAGCAACGGTGATGGCCCATGAGAATTTCTGATGCATTTCACCATAAGCCTTTACTCATAGCATATATTTGCGCTGGGGACCCTAGCCCTGCGGCCACTCCTGAACTAGTAAAGAGGATTTCAGAAGCCGGGGCAGATATTATCGAGCTAGGCCTTCCTCATTCGGATCCGGTTGCTGACGGCCCAACAATTCAAGAATCCTCCCAACGAGCCATAGTAGCAGGGATGAACACAGACACTTATTTTGAAGTTGTATCAGCTGCAAAAGTGGAAATTCCTAAAATTTTCATGGGCTATTACAATATGATTTATGCCCGCGGCTTAGAAAAATTTGCTTCCGATTGCGCCAGAAGTGGCATAAACGGTGTGATAGTGCCGGATCTACCGCCAGAAGAGGCCGAACCTCTAAAGATTGCCTGTCAGAATCATGGAGTAGATCTGATCTTTCTGGCTGCCCCCAATACGCCACAACATCGCCTCGAAAGAATTGTCGACCAAACATCTGGTTTTCTCTATCTTGTAGCAAGACCAGGAGTTACTGGGGTAAGAAGTGACCTGCTTGATGATACCAAGAATCTGATAGCCCGCGTGCCAGATGGAATACCGAAAGCAGTTGGCTTCGGTATTTCCACACCCGAACAGGCAGCTGAAATTGTCAGCGCAGGTGCAGATGCAGTCATTGTGGGATCAGCCTGCGTGGACCTTATTGCCAAAGGAAAGCTAGCAGAGCTCGAGGACCTAATTAGAAAGATGAAACTTGCTATCGAAATTGCTGAAAAGAGGAAAATTCCAACAGTTTGCTGAGCACCTTTGTTTTATGCAGGCAGGTATACAATGAGCATCGTTAAGCAAACTTTAGAAGATCTCAAAAATGGCTGTGAAGTGACTATCGTTTGCTTCGGAGATTCTATAACTGCAGGGTACGGTGTGCGAAAAGGATTTCCCTATTTTTGGAGGGAAATGTTACAGCAAAAGTATCCTGAAGCCAGGATTAAATTAATAAACAGCGGAATTGCGGGAGATACAACCGCAGATGGTATGGTAAGACTTGATTGGGCAGTTTTATCTTACCGCCCTGACCTTGTTACGGTTAACTTTGGAATTAATGACGCCTTAATGGGCATTGGCTTATATGAATTTAAGTCGAATCTGAAAAATATAGTTCAGGATATCTTGTATGGTCCAGGATCTGAGGTGTTGCTTCTATCATCACAACCTCTTGAGACGCCCACCTATGATGAACTTGTGGTCCAATATTACAAAAAGATAGCTGACGTTGCTAATGATATGGAAATCGGATTTGTTGATGTCTACAAGGCATGGAAAAAACGAATAAAGGATGGTATTCCTCTAAGCAAACTAATACTCCCTAGATTAGACCACCCGAATGAAGCAGGATACAAAATCATTGCTGAAGAGCTCATGAACTTCTTTTGAAATTGAGCCGATAATTATTATTACTTTTGCTTGAGGTATAAAATATGAATAATTATCTTTCGGATAAGCAGCTAATCGAAGTCTGTCCTGTGTGTGGAAGCCCGAATATAGATTATGAAGTAGGAGGCTATATCGGCAAAGTCTACCACTGCAAGAACTGCAACTACACGGGTGCGCTCGTGATAGAAGCGGAAAAGGAGATGATAGATGCAATCAAGGAAGATTTCGAAAAGAAAGAATAAAAATCCAGAAAAAAGCAAAAAATTTACGCGCCTTTCAGGTCTTCCCTCTGAGTTATGTTTTTAATCTGCTGCTTCAATTCCTCAGGCAATCCCTTTATCTCCACGTCCAAGAACCCTCGAACGATGACTGATGTAGCCTGTTCTTGAGTTAGGCCTCTTGCCATAAGGTACTCTAATTCCTCCTCGGAGATGCGCCCTACTGCGGCTTCGTGAGACATATCAAGGTCCTTGCTCTGTCCATCTAATTCAGGTATCGAATAGATACGACCTTTCTCAGATAGCAAAAGCCCTACACACTCTAGGTGTGCCCTAGCTCCTGGAACCTTTCCGGTCATCCTGCCTCTGGCTATCACTTCTCCGCCAACCGATACTACGCGGGAGATGGACTCTGCACTAGTTTCTGGAGCAGCTAAAATGATGTTGCTTCCAAAATCGATGTTTCCGGTGCTTGAATAGATCACAGTATTGAAGCTAGCCACTGCTCCTACGCCTGCAAGCGTTGCAGTGGGAAACATCTGCAAGGTCTTTACTGGCTTTAAGCAAATATAATTATTTGAAAGAGATCCACCCTCTTCTATAATTATGCCTGTTCTTGGCCTTACATCAACATCCTTGCCCCAACTGTGGATCATAGTGAAACTGACGTGCGCTCCTTTCTTGATGAAGAACTCGGAGACCCCAATATGCAGTCCACGTTGAACGTGAGCTGGGGTTGTACATCCAGTGATGATGTGCAACTCACTACCTTCTTCGGCTATAATGATATTGTGCACCCGCTGATTGAGATTGGTTGAGCCTAAATAAAGGCAGCTTTTGACTGGAAAGACGGTCTTCATCCCTTTCTTGGCCCTTACAAAGTAACCCGCGGGCAGGCTCTGTGCCACATCAGCTACGTACTTGTCGGCGTCTGGAGCTACTAGCTTCCACATGTAGTCCTGCAAATTATCGTATCTTTTAAGTGCCGTTCTCGTATCCAGGACTTCTACTCCCTCAAACAGAGATTTCGTGTGGACTGGAGTTTGATCCATCTGCACATAGGCTCCAGATGTCTGATTATCCAATTTTACTCCAACATCTAAGGCAGCCTTCTTAACATCCTCAGGCAGATCTTCAGCCTCATCTATTATTCCGTACGATTTAGCCTCGGATTCGTAGCTGTCTAGGTTTAGATCTATTCCATAGACGGCCTTTTTCTCTCGAGCCTTCTTGGCCCTTTCCTCTATGTTGGACACAGGCATGCAACGCACCCCTCATATCCGCTTTTCTTGATCTGATCCAAGATCTCAGATGGATTTCCGCTGCAAACTATTGAGCCATCTAGCATAACATGGGCCCTATCCGTTTTCGTATATTCCAGGATGTGGCCAAAATGAGTAATTATGATTCCAGATTTTGTCCTCTGCTTAGGTCTAATGTTTTTTTGTGTAAGCTGGTTAATGGCCTCTCCAATTAGCTTGATATTCTCTAAGTCAACACCAGAATCCGGCTCATCGAGCATGACAAAGCCAGGCTGCTGTGCTAAGAGTTGGACCATTTCCGATCTTTTCACCTCGCCGCCAGAGAATCCTCTATTTACCTCTCGATCTCCAAACTGTTGAAAATCCATTTTATTTAGGATTGAAACGGTATCCGCGTTAGGATTGATTATCTTTATTAGATCTTTGAGCTTCAAACCGCGTAGTGCCGGAGGCCTCTGAAAAGCCATACCTATGCCAAGGCGAGCGCGTTCATCCATTGTCATTTGCGTAATATCTTCACCTTTGAAGATAATATTCCCGCTCTCTACAATATACCTGGGTATACCCGCTATTGCGTTCAACAGAGTAGTCTTGCCAGTGCCATTCGGCCCAAAAAGAACATGAGTCTCGCCTGAACCTATTCTCAAATTGACATTTCTGAGAACCATCTTGGCGCCAATGCTGACGAATAGATCTTTAATCTCAAGCAACCAGATCACCTCCAATCCAAAAAGAGATTCAAGCTAGGGATATAATATTCTTTTGTAGTGGAAGGTAATAAAGAAAGCAAAGGATTCAATATTATGATCAAGGGTCGAGCTTGGTGTTTTGGCGATAATGTGGATACGGATGTGATAATTCCTGGAAAATACCTGAGAACGAAGGATATGTCTCTACTCGCTCAACACGTATTGGAAGGTTTAGACCCTCATTTCGCCTCAAAAATTGAGAAAGGTGATGTCATAATAGCGGGACGTAATTTCGGTTGCGGCTCATCACGCGAACAAGCAGCAATAGCTTTAAAAGAAGCAGGAGTGGCGGTCGTTGTGGCCAAGTCTTTCGCAAGGATATTCTATAGAAATGCAATAAATATTGGACTGCCTCTAATAGAAGCTGACGTTGTTTGCCAAGAAGGCGAGATAGTAGAGGTTGACTTAGCTAAGGGCACCGTATATGTTAATGATCGAAAGGTCAAGGGCACAAAGATTCCTGATTTCCTCATGGATATACTGCGAGATGGTGGCTTGGTTGCACATAGAAGAAAAGAGAAAGAAAAGATAAGATAAGATAAGCATGATATTTCCAGACGATTACAAGTCAATTGGAGTAAAAGAAAAAGAAGAGCCTGAAAGCCCTGTTTATTTCTCGACAAATTACTTGATTATTCGCCAAGAACCAAAGCTCTACAGAGTGAAAAGTACTGGGCAGGGACTCATGAATAAGGCTGAAACCTTCGAGTTGATAGCTCATGGTTCCCAAATCATTGAGTATCCGAAAAAAGTGGATACACGAAACCGTTCAATGCTAATACGCCTAGCAAGCGGACTATGCAAGGATGGCATCAACACCGTAATTTTCCAAGGCCATGATGAACACATCACTTTTGTTAACGACCCGGCCCCAGATGAGATACTTTGCATTGAAATCCTTGACGTCTCTCCGCCCGATCCGCCTTGGCTGGTATATATATTGGAAAAATTGTTGTCTTGCGGTGTCATAGGCGATCTCACGATAGAGTTCAAACCTAGAGTATTGGACTTGCGGACTTTCCAGCGCGAATGCATATATTATCCCTGTAAGGCATCGGGTCTCAGACCATCGTTGGATTCGGATAAAGTGATGCATGATCATCCTGTAATTGTGGGTTGTGAAATCTCAAGGAAGATATTCTTGGAAATCTATCCCAACAAGAGTCACGATTTCATCAATATCTGCCCACTTGAGAGCTTTGAAGCAGAAGGACCTTTCATAACAAGATGCTGTCGTTCGGAGCGCAGAGGCCTTATAGAACGAAATGGCCATCCAGGTATAGTTGTTCATTGGGGAGACGGGCCATGGAAGATAGCAGAGGCAGTAAGAAAGCTGGTGGAGGACATAAGAGGATAACCGTCATCATTGGCGATGGCATCGGACCGGAAGTTATTGAAAGTGCCTTGGCAGTCCTGGATGCAACTGGTGCAGATCTGGAGATAGTTCCGTTAGAGATCGGCTACAAGAAGTGGATGAGAACTGGCCTTGCTATGTTGGAGGAGGATCTAGATACCATCAAAAGCACCGATTGTATTTTATTTGGTGCCATAACTACCCCTCCTGATCCAAATTATAGCAGCGTCCTTCTAAGACTAAGAAAGGAACTTGATTTATATGCCAATATCAGGCCATTTATTAATGAAAAGCTGGATTTCATTATTGTACGGGAAAACACCGAAGGGCTCTACTCTGGGGTTGAAGAGCTTGCCAAAGACGAGTCGAGAACTGTTCGAATAATTACTCGTCGAAATTCTAAAAGAATCGCAGAAATAGCGTGCAATTTGGCTTTGTCAAGGCGTAGACTGACAATAGTTCACAAGTCTAATGTGCTGAAAAGCGATCATCTTTTCCTTAGTACATGCCGTGAGGTCGCAAAGATGAGAGGAGTTCCTCACGAAGAAATGCTAGTGGACACTGCAGCCTATAATTTAGTAGTACGACCAGAAAGGTTCGATGTTTTAGTCACAACAAACCTTTTTGGAGATATCATAAGCGATGTTGCTGCGGGAATTGTCGGCAGCCTCGGATTATGCGCCAGCGCGAATATCGGAGATAGATTTGCTTTGTTCGAACCGATTCACGGAAGTGCACCAGATATAGCAGGCCTGGGAATCTCCAATCCAATTGGAGCTATCCGAAGCGCTGCTATGATGATGAAATGGTTTGGGGAAAACGAGATAGCCATAAGGATCGAAGAAGCAGTTAAACAGTCACTAAATCGCGGAATCATGACCCCGGACCTCGGAGGAAATTGCAGCACATCAGAAGTTACTAAAGCCATCATTAATCATCTTAGAGCATAGATAGATTCGGGTATTGCAGGCTTAATTTTGATTTTTAATGAAAAATTTTGTAAGGTAAACCCATTTCGCATATCTGCAATGCTATGCCTTGATATTCAGAGCCATGGTCTTGATTTATTTCAATATATACCAATGATATTTCTAAAACCAATGCCTTTAAAGGGCTTATATATCCTATCGCTAATTCGCTATATAAATGGAAAAGAGCAATTTAGATTTGCGATGAAATGAGAATTAAAGAATGAAATTAAATAATATTTTGATTTCAGGGGTCGTCTTTGGTTTCGCTATAGATGAGATAAAAAAGAATCATACTAATCGAAAGCTTTTTTATGCCCAATGCTGTTAGGAAGCGAGAATGAGGGAAGAATCGAAGACATCTGAGAATAAGCTTCAGCAATTAAGGAATAAATTCAACCTGGATGGGTTGGGCGACAGAGACCTAACCTTGCCGTCCATGAAGCTTCAAGAATATATTAGAGTACTGAGATTGGCGAGAAAGCCGACAAGAGAAGAATTTAACATGATCGCTAAGATTTCATTGGCCGGTATTGGCATCATAGGACTGATAGGCTTTCTCATATATGCATTTATGACAGAGTTGCCTAGCACTTTATAAAGCAATAAAAATATAATTTGTCTCAAAAGATTTCTTCATATGGTTGCTCTGCTTAAAGCCCGAAGGGTAGCTCCAAACTCTGACTCCACTATTCTGCTGACGCCCATTGTTTTGGGATGCAAATCCAACTCTACCACTACATGATGATGTCCTGTATCTCGTAGCGGTTTGACTTGCCTCGGTCCATTTGTAATAGAAAAGATCTCCATATCATTAAGACTGGAAATTGGAATTGCATGGGGAACTCCAGAGATGACAGCGAAATCGTAATTTTCATTATGTTCTTCAATAAACCTGGCAACTGCCTCTCCAGTAACAGCGTATTCGTCAAGACCACCGATCATGTCGAAGCTAATATTCCTGGCGTTTAGTTCGCTCAATATATTTGCAGCGTCGCGGCGGACCTTTGGGAGGCCTACCTTATCAAATAAATTCGCTAGCGTATCTACTTGGCATCCTGCTACCTCTGAGACTGCAGCAGTCACATCCGCAAACATATATGCAGTTTCCTTCTTAGCGTTAAGGATGTTAATGCCACGTAATCCATCCCTAATCAGCTTCAAGAGTCTGCTAGCAACCTCATATTTGACGTCACCTCGCTCAGGCCGCAAATATTCGCTAGATGCTGCGCCATAGAGTCGCTCTAATTCCGTAGCTTTATCCAAGAGGATTTTTTGCCTATCAAACTCAATTTCGTCTATGATGCCCATATCTAGTGCTGCTTCTAAAGCGATTATTACTCCTCGCGTATTGTCACGATACCCGGCATGTACTTCCACCTCGAGTATGGGAATATCCAAATCTGCGTTTAATACAGCTTGATGCAAGTCTTCGCCAATAATCATGCTGCTACAGGTACCTGTCACGGCCATGAGTTTAGGCTCGAAAAGAGCCTTTGCCTTTCTTAAAAGATTTGTCAAAGCTTCCTGGGCGCCAAAAACGAAACCTGCCTCATCTAATGATGTGGTTAATACTCGAACGCCATCCTCTTCCAAAAGCCGAGCGTGCTTGAAACAGCATCCACTTGGTCCATGGAGAATTATTACATCCGCACCCAAGTCTCTTAATGTGTACAATGCTGCCACAATAGAGCTCGGTCTTGGATGGATCACCTGAATTTTTTGAACCTCACTTGACACCACTATCACCTGAAACATTTTACGCATAAAAGCAGCTTATTTATGCCGTGCTGCACTCGAGCAAGTTCCGTCCCGGATGCTAAATCATGAGCTATCGATGCCCTAAGTTCTTTTTCCCAAGGAATTAGCCGCTCCCCCACAACAACCAGGAAATTAATTTCATCCCGACGCTGCTTAATTAAGTCCACCAGAGCTTGGATATTCATCCCCTCGCACACAGTTTCGGCTTCTTCACCTACTACTAAAGCCAATTCGCTGCCCGAAACAATATCCAAAGCTCGGTCCACATCGGAAACCTTGAGTCCAGAATTGGAGTAATCGAAAATTTCGAGGCGTCCATCTCTGACAACCTTCATTCTTCCCTCGATGCCGTCGAACCCCTCCAAAGATCCTACAATTTCAAATCCATCAAAACCTGCTGCGTGCGCTGCCGCTGTTGAGCCGGCAAGGGCAGTTTGGTATCCCCCAAAATCTAATTCCTCATCCAGATCTAAGGAATGCGCTGATTCTCCAATAATAATTTTGTCGCGCTCAACTCTTACAAATCCACCATTACCAAATGTTATGTCTGAAGCAATCCTAACATCCGTATTGGTTAGTATACAAGCTTTTTCTTTAGCAAGAGAAAGCATTTGCAATTTGGCTGTGCTGGCCCACTTAGTGCATTTAGCGATCTTATAATCTCCGGAAAAGCTAGTAATTATTCCATAATCTCCCAAGCCTACGCCACCGAGAGAGATCTCACAGACCAAGGCTTCAGAACCTCTTGATTCGGCCGCATCTACGGCCCTGATCACATTTCCCGGGGTTATGCTCATACCCTGTTCAATCATACTGTTTTTACCTTTGGACCAAGCCTCCAATCCCCTTGTAGTATGGGAAACGGTCTTAAAACATGATGAAAGCATCTTTGCCAATAGTAATGCAGTTGATGTTTTGCTATGGGTGCCAGTGACCTCAAAGATCCTAATAAAAGGCTCCATCAGTTCTCCAACTGCTTGATGATGCGATATTATTGTCTTGCCCAAGCGCCTTGCTTCTGCAATAGTATGATTGCCAGACCAGAGGTGAATTGGAGCGACAATGAGATCGAACTTGGATACGCTTGGCGAGCTATGATAAACTTCCAGGGCTTGTGAATCTAATCCCAAATCGGCCATCCTCTGGGCTATTATATTAGCACCATGGATAGTATCCAAAACGGCTATCTTAGGGCTTCCTCTGCCCGCCTGTATGCCAAAGAAGCGATGCATTGGTCCAAGCCTAATGGTTCTGCACAGATAACTTCAATGTCTAATTCTCCAATCCTCACTAAACCTCTGCGACTTTGCAGGTCCACACCAAGCTCTCTCGGTATATCCTCACGGGTATGAACTCCATGGGCGAGAAAAAGTGGGAGTGCTATTATCTTCGTTACGCCCGTTCCCGAAAAGCTTTGCAGGCCCTCAGGAATACGAGGACCATTCGTGTTAAGATATGCAGTCTTAACAGGACCAAAGTGATTTTTTTGAATTATCTGGGCGAGCGATTCCACCAATTCGCGATTGTAGGGCAAACTGGATCCATGCCCGAGCACAAGTATTCCAACGTCCTTCATTGAGACACCATTATTACATTTTTTCATTCCCGTGTTACAAACAATAGATCCATTGAAAATAAAACTCTTTCCCGCCTCATGGCTTTTAACTCAAAGTGAGATTACGCTATGAAATACGATAGGACCACTTAAAAGGACATCAAAGATTGACCAGCCTTTGAGAAAATATCCATTCCGTGACATTTTTCTTGATATATTCATGAAATGGTCGATCAATATGCAACAATAATTATTGCAGGAGGCCGATCTCCCGAAGGCAAATCTGCTGAAGTAACAAAATGCCAAACTAATTTCATTGTTTGTATGTCCGACCGATTATACCGAAAACTAATTAACTTGCCATTATGATTATAGCTTCCTAATATTATTTTTTCAGGTAAATATTTGATGTTTGCCAAGTACCTAATCATCGCATTACTATTTTATAATATTAGCAACCGCTTCTTTTAGCGGATCCAAGTTGTGCTAATTGGCTATCAAGACATAATAACGACGATGCCAAATAAATTATAACTAGCAGATACCATTCTATTCTCGAGAGAAATAACTATCGAAAATAGGCGGAATCTCCTGCGGTGTCTCAACCACAAAAATGCCTTCTTGACTCCTCAACTTTTGGACGTTCTCAGCATCCTCCTTTCTAATCCTGAGCTTCATTTCGCTGCCATCAGGTAACTTTGTAGTTATTATGCCCTCTCTGTAATCGCACGGCATAATATAGGTGGGAACAAATGCTTTCTGTGCCATTATTGCAGCATTTGATAACAAAGAATCAGCCAATCCCAGAGCAATCTTAGCCACGGTATTTGACGTAGTAGGAGCCAGCAGGAGAAACTCATACCTCTTTACCTGCAGTTGACCGGCAAGAAAGGGAGAGTTGGCATTAATCTCTACCCAAACCTTGTCAAAATGCTTTTCCAGATCGTTGAAAAGTTTATAATACTTGATCACTTGATCGCCAGCCTTGGAGACAAAGACCCTTATATCTAATCGATCATTGTAATACTTCTGCATCTCCTTCATGACTTCAACCGTTTCTGCAATCCTGTCCCCACTACCGGTTATGCCCCACGCGATTTTTTTCCGAGCTGCTTTATCAGCCATAATATAAAATTCAACTCCGCAAGATAATTATTTTTCCATAGCCTCAAGCCAGTGCAATGTATCAGCAAATCTTCGCAAAGTTTTTCGCAGGCTCCGCATGCCTTCTTCATCCTTCTTAATATCCTCTAAAGTATCCTTTGACCAGAATGTAGCGCCTAGGTTGGCCCCGAAAAATCCACCGCTAATAGGTATCATACCATTCAGAATGTAAAATGTATGAACCTGCTGGATGGCCAACTCTTGACCACCGATTCTATCTCCTCCAACGGCTATAGCCATGCCTGGTTTGCGCATCAAAGCTTTTGGATCCGCCGCCATAGCCGCCCTTGTCCGATCCATTACTGCTTTAATTTGGGCACTTAAACCTCCATTATAGCAGGGCGTAGCCATGATTAGTCCCTTGGCTTCTCCAAGAAGTTGATAGATTTGGAGCATATCATCTTGGATTACACACCGGGCATTTTTGATGCAATAATCGCAATGTCGACAAGGGCTAATGTTTTTTCCGCGAACTGTAAATAGGTTAGTTCGAAATCCCTTTTCCTCTAAAATCTTTAGCGCTTCAGCAAGAATATATTCGGTAGCCATTCTGCGTGGGCTGCCACATATGCCTAGGATCATAATCCTATAGAGTGCCTCTGAATATTTCAGATTTTGCCAAATTGATGAAAAATCTTGGGTATATCAACATTGGTGCTGCCAAAATCCATTTACTAAAAGGAAGTTCATGAAACGGGTAAAACCTATAAAAGCCTCGCTGGTATTCTCTGGCCAGCTAACAGGGTGCTATGGTCCTCAGCCTCTCGTATAATCTCTGCTCTGCTTCCCGAAACCAGCACTTCAGCAGGCCTAGGCTGCCCATTATACTGTGAAGCCATGCTAAATCCATATGCTCCTGCATCCAGAAAAGCTAAAACATCTCCATGCCCTATTTCCGGCAGCCTTCTATCTTTGGCCAAGATATCGCCGGTCTCACAAATCGGTCCAACCACAGTGTAGACATCCCTGGGCTGCTCATCTGCTTTATTAACCGCCACTACATGATGATAAGCATCATAGAGCATTGGTCGGGCAAGAGTGTTGAATCCTGCATCCACTGCCGCAAAATTTACGTGAGCCCTCTTCACTAAATTGACACCTGTGAGCATAATAGTGGTATCTGCCACAATGCTCCGTCCTGGCTCAAGAATCAGCTTGGGGTGTATGCCAATTTCTTTGCAGCGGCTATCAAAGATGGGCAGGATGCTCTTGGCTAGATCATCTGGCGTCTTTGCAGGTACGTCAGGCATATACTGGATTCCTAGGCCGCCACCGATGTCCAAGAAGCGAATCTCCCCTCCAATATCCACCACGGAGTTGGCAATATCCATCATCTTCTGCATAGTTTCGGCGAATGGCAAGACATCAAGGATTTGGGAGCCAATATGACAGTGCAAGCCAACCGGTTCAACGCCCGGAAGCTGCATTGCTCGCTTGAACATTTCGGCCACATCCTCCGAAGCAATGCCAAACTTTGAAGTCTTAAGACCAGTGGCTATCTTTGGATGCGTCTTTGGAGATATATCTGGATTGATCCTTAGAAACACCTCAACTTCGTGCCCTTTCTTGCTAGCAACCTGAGAGAGAAGATCGAGCTCTTCATGGGAGTCAACAGAGATCCGGACTCCTGCCTCCATTGCCATTATATGCTCGTCCCATCGCTTAGAATTGCCATTGAAAAGAATTTTTTCCTTTGAAATACCCGCTAATGAAACTATTGAAAGCTCTCCGCTTGAGAAAACGTCTGCACCTGCGCCTTCCCGGGCCAGGATTCTCAGAATGGCTAAATTTCCGTTGGCTTTAACAGCAAAATATTTCTCTGCATCTGGAAAAGCTCTATGGTACGTGCGGAAATTTTCTTTTAACCTGGATTCGCTAGTTACATATAAGGGGGTGCCAAACTTCTCGGCCAGAAATGCACAATCAACATCCTCAATGAAAAGATGGTTGTTGCGAGATGAAAGATGTATCTTCGAACCGAACATGATATCAGCAGTTGAAAGGATTTTTACAAATTCTTTTCCATTAGACGTTTCTTACTTCAATGCAGGCCTGCTCAAGGAAGCTAAGGCTTGTCTCATCGGGATAGCTCTGCTTATAGACAACTTTGCATATCCTTGCGTTGATCATCATCTTAGCGCAAAGGATGCAAGGCTGGTGCGTACAATAAAGCGTGGCACCCTCGATGATGATGCCGTGTAATGCGGCTTGAATTATGGCATTCTGCTCTGCATGAACTGCCCGACAGAGTTCGTGCTTGGTTCCACTGATAACACCCTCCCTGGCACAGCCTATGCTTTCGCAGTGCTGCAATCCAGAAGGCGCTCCATTGTATCCCGTACTCAGGATCCGTTTATCCTTGACAAAGAGTGCCCCCACTTGATTTCTGAGACAGGTGGACCTCCTTGCAACAACTAACGCTATCTCCATAAAGTAGTCGTCCAAACAGGGGCGATCCATTGACAAAATTTGAGAGCCTCCAGATCTAACATCCTGAAAAGACTCGATTCTGGGTAAGATTAATATTCCGCTCATGGCATCGTTTCAAGGTATGAGTATCCATTGGGCTGATGTGATTGCTCAAGAGTTGGGGAATCGCGGCCCTCAAACAATCGCCACAGGCATAACTCCTTCTGGCCCTGTTCACATTGGAAACATGCGCGAAGTGGTGACTGCAAATGCAATCTATCGCGCTCTGGAAGAGCGAGGAGCGGAGGCTAGACTGATTTACATTGCAGATACCTTCGATCGCCTGCGTAAATTATATCCTTTTCTAGACGAGAGTTTTAAGGAACATATTGGAAAGCCTCTTTCAGAAATTCCTTGCCCAAAGGGATGCTGTGAGAGCTACGCTGACCACTTCTTGCTGCCTTTTTTGGCAAGCATGGAGAAATTGGGCATCGAATCCGAGATCTATAAGGCAGACGAACTCTATAAGAAAGGAGCATATGTAGAGGCAATAAAAACCGCTTTGGCCCGCCGAGATGACATTGCCCGTATTCTTCAAGAGGTCTCTGGACGAGATGTGCCCGAAACCTGGAGCCCATTCGATCCCATTTGCCAATGTTGTGGCCGAACTAATACGACAAAAGTTACAGGCTTCGATATTAAGAAAGAGATTGTAGACTACGAATGCAATTGTGGCTGCAAAGGAACGGTTTCATTCCGCGGAGGAGGAAAGCTCGTATGGCGCGTGGATTGGCCTGCTCGTTGGCCCATATTTAAAATCACAATTGAACCTTTCGGCAAAGATCACGCAACAACAGGTGGTTCTTATGACACGGGAAAACGGATCAGCCAGGAGATCTATAACTATCAGGCGCCTTATCCCATTATCTATGAATGGATACACCTAAAAGGGGTGGGAGCTATGCATAGTTCCACTGGAATCGCCATTACAATCCAGGAGATGCTTGATGTCGTTCCGCCGGAAGTGTTACGCTACTTGATAATTAGAAACAAACCAGAGAAACACATCGATTTCGATCCGGCCATGCCATTAATAACTTTGGTTGATGAATATGATCAAAGAAAGGGTGACGAAAGGGCATTAGCGCTTTCAGCAATAGGCGATATCAAGCCTTTTGAAGTGCCATTCAGACATATGGTAACGGTAGTACAGATCGCTCGCAACGATAAAGAACTCCTGCTTAAATCTTTGCAGAGATCTGGATATGATATTTCGCGTAGGGACGAAATCTTTGCCAGGGCCCGAAACGTTCAAAGCTGGCTAGATCGATATGCTCCAACTTATGTCAAATTCCAGCTTGCAGAGAAATTGCCTTCAGCTGCTAAGAATCTAAGTGTCTTGGAGCGGAAGGGATTAGAAATGCTGGCAGACCGCATAAATGATAAGACGGCTGCAGAAATTCATGATGGAATATACGCGATTTCCAAGGAATTAAACCTCGATTCTAATAAGCTTTTTCAGGCCGTTTATATTGTGTTCCTTGGAGATAGACAGGGGCCCAAAGCAGGATGGTTCTTAGCTAGCTTGGACCGAGAATTTGTTAAAGGCCAACTTAGAGAGGCAGCTTCAATAAGTCAATGAAATTCAAGATCTATCTTTCTGGGCCTTTGTTTAGCCAGGCTGAGGTTCAATGGGCCAATAAGCTCAAGGTAACTATTGAGGAGATGCTTGAAGAAAAGATAGAAGTTCTCTGGCCCCACGAAATGTCTCTTGGCTCAACCCAGAAAATTTTTGGCAAAAATATTGAATTCCTAACTGCCTGTGATCTCATGGTAGCAATACTCGATGGTCCACAGGTCGACGACGGAACCGCGTGGGAGATAGGTTACTTCTTTGCTAGAGGTGGAAATATCCTCGGAATAAGAACCGATTTTAGGAAAGCAGGAGAAGACCGAGAATCCAATGTAAATCTTATGATTGAGCACTCTTGCCTATCAATTTCGAGAACTTTTGAACAACTTCTCGCTGAGTTAATGAGGATTCTGGTTTGATCTCGCCGATTTTCGAAATGCCTCTCTTACTAATAGAGCAGCAGTATAAAGTCCTCGTAGCATCAGATCTTCATCTTGGCCTTGAATATGAACTCTGGCTAAATGGTATGAGCATACCTAGCCAGACGGAACGCCTCTTGAGTAAGCTAAAAATTTTCTTAAAAAAGATCAAACCAGATATTATGGTACTTTTAGGAGATATAAAGCATAATGTACCGAGAACAAGCTGGCAAGAGAAGCGAGAAGTGCCCAACTTCTTAGAAGCCTTGTCGCAAGATGCCAGAATTGAAATAGTTCCTGGCAATCACGATGTTGGGCTAGAATATATGGCACCCCCCAATGTAAAAGTACATCCGTCATCAGGCATTGTATTAGACGAAATTGGCTACTTTCACGGTCATGCTTGGCCCGACAAGAGATTGTTCCAATCAAAGGCTTTGGTTGCAGGCCATATACATCCAGCTGTAAGACTCAAGGATCCAATAGGTTGCACCCTGACAAGGCCCGTCTGGGTCAGAGCCAACCTCTTACCTGATGTTATAGAGCAACAATATGGCCGAAAATCTTCTAATCTTGAAATTATCTTAGTTCCGGCCTTCAACGATCTTTGTGGCGGCTTGTCTCTGAACGACTCTTCCAGAGAGGAACGCGGTCCTATTTTAGCCTTAACCAACCTAGAGCTAGCAAGAGTCTATCTATTAGACGGTACCGACTTGGGTCGCTTAAGAGAGATAAAATGCTGCACAAAAACCTAAGCGATAAAGGATTTATCCTCTTGAAAGCTGTTCTTGCCAAGAGATGTATATGCGTTGAAAGATAAAGAGAAGCTTTTAAATTTATTACAGACCAACGCCCTGGAAATTCGAGAGGTCACATTATCTTCGGGCAATATCAGCAACTACTACATCGATTGCAAGAGAGTCACATTAACGCCTGAGGGTAGCTATTTGACTGCCAAGTTGATGCTTGATCTGATACAGCCGGAGGTTTCTGCAGTAGGCGGTCTCACCCTCGGAGCGGATCCTATAGTCTCTTCCATCTCGGTGCTCAGCCATATACAGGGCAGAAATCTATCCGCCTTGATTGTAAGAAAAGAGCCAAAACGGCATGGCACTATGAAATTCCTGGAAGGCCCTGTGCTGGAAAAAGATGCCCGAATAGCAGTTGTGGAAGACGTCGTGACTACAGGAGCCTCCATCCTGAGAGCTATTGAGCATATCACCGCAGAAGGCTATAAGCCTATCCAGACTTTAACTATCTTAGATAGAATGGAAGGAGGAAGGGAGACTCTTGCGTCTAAGGGTTTCGACCTAGAGAGCCTGTTTACCAGAAACGATTTGAAAATCGATAAAGTTAGAAGATGAAGAATCCTTGAACTTGAACGCTCTTATTAATATGTTTCAAATTTCGAAAATCTAGGTAGAATTGCCTGATAATATCCCATCGGAGCTACCTCCGATCGCAGGGATTTCTAATATAGGGCTATGATACAAGTTAATAGCCTGTTGTGAAGATGGAGAAGTTGTGGGTGAAACTCCTGTTTGGGCCGCTACGGAAAAAGTCGAATAAAGACGAAGGATCCGCATTCCCCTTTCATCATAATCTATTTTGGTTGCGATATTATATATCCCGCCTTGCTCTGCTCTAATAGGATAATTGACTGGTACAGAAATTCCTGGGTATAGCATTACAGTCTGCCCATAAGGCATGTCTGATACTACACCAGAAGGTAATTCAGGAGTCACAGTAGCCTGCAAAGCATTATCCCCTGTAGATGTTAATCTAGCAGTAAGCGTTATTGTCTCCCCTACAGAGCCACTGAGTTGCGGTGGCTGACTAGCAGTTAAACCCGCATTAGCTAAACCGCAAAGTACAACCGTACTCAACAACAGAAGATTGAATACAAAATATCCCAACTGCTTCATTGGCAATCTATTGTCTATGGTTCAAATTTAAAGATACCCATCATACGAAGCTGACATGAGATCTCCATGTTTCTTCTGGCCAATTCTAGAAATGCTTAGCGCAGTAATCATAGACATAAAATACTTATTTTGAACTAAGCTATTGATGACTAATGGATGTTTCATTCTCTGCATGGTTATTGAAACATGAAGAAAGCCTTATGATAAAGAGAGAGAGTTTCTCTTTTCTATTTGATAGGCGATATACAAATAGACTCAACAGAATGAGTCGAATCTTCTTTGAGGCCTACGTAAAAGCCACACATGAATTGGCGGCTCAAGAAGACCGTTTTCCAAGCTTGAGCGAAATAGATGCAAAGATGGAGAGCGGCGCAGTCTATGCTTTCAAAGATAGGCTGATGAAAAATACAGAGTTTTTCGAGGAAATCAAAATCTCGGGCGTCTCGTACCTCGTTCCCAGTTCATCGCGTTTTATCGATATTTCAGGTACATATTCAGATCTTTTTTTCGATTTCAGCCTGGGAAATGTCATACTGCCAGCAAGGAGAAAGACGCCACCTCCAGTTGTTTCCGAGATATATGAAAAATCTGCCCTGGAAGAGACCGAAATGCAGGAGGAAAGGGATTCCGAAATCTCAAAGGATGAGGAGGCTTCAGCGCCTTCTTCGCCAGAGCCTACTTTGGATCAAACTCAGATTGATCAATCAATATCTACTTACCCGGGCCATATTCAAGAGCCATTTATAGAAATTGCTGATAATCAAACCTCACTTGCAGCAATATCTGATGAGACTACTTCAATCACCTATCCGCAGATTTCTGGAGATAAGTCGCCAGAGATGGGGAAAACGCCTGAGCCAATATCTCGATTACCTTCGATTGGATCAAAAGATAATCGCAAACTAGCGGTGGCTGCTTTGATAACGATTTTTTTTCTATTGGCTATAGGGGGATTGCTCATAACAACTTTGAAACCGACTGGTGCAACCTATTTAATCAATTATGATGCGTATCTCTCAAACATCAATAATTCCTTTTATTTAGGTCTGGATGTATATAATTCAGAAAGCATGCCGAATGATATTTTGATGACACTTCCGATGGATATTGATAAAAGCATCAGTGCAAAAGGAGGAGTCGTTACTATATCGCATTCCGCAAACACTCTTGTGCAATTGAATTCCAGCAGCGATGCCAGCGTGAAAATTTATCTCAATAGGAATTGGTCGTCGATACCAGTTAACCTTAGCCTAATAGTGCCCGAAGGTTACGATTCTAGTATAGAGGTACATGGCCAGGATTACGATGTTAAGCGAAAAGATGACACCCTCGTCCTAGGTTTCAACTTGACCCAAGAAGGAGTAAGGTTTGAGCAGAGTCTCGTCCGAAAATAAAAATTTTGCAGTAAGGATTAACAAAAATGTTGCCCAGATTACGCTAAACGAGATAATTGAAAAAGGACTGCTGGACAAAGAAAGAAAGGTCAAAATAAAAAATGGTTTTGCAGAAATTCCTGTCAGAAATTTTCTAGTTGGCTACGACATTGTCAGTCAAGACCGCCCTGAGTTCTATAGAAATATTCCTAATCTTAGAGAGCTCCTCGAGGATGTATTAAATCCCGAAGAACTTGATCGTCTTCCAAGAGGTTGGCACTTCTTGGGCGAATTATTAATAGTGAAAATTCACCCTGCCTTGGATACCTATAAGCATTTAATAGGACGTGCCCTGCTCTCCATTCACCCTCGATGCAAATCCGTTCTGAGAGACTTTGGCATCGAAGGACAGTTTAGAGAACCTGTACGAGAGGTATTGGCGGGAGGTGATACCACCACCATTCATAAAGAAAATGGAGTTCTATTTAAGCTGGATGCCTCAAAAATAATGTTTTCTCAGGGCAACTTGAAAGAGCGTCTTCGTATGAGCCACCTTGGAAAAGATGAGTTCGTCATGGATATGTTCGCAGGTATAGGTTATTTTTCTATACCAATGGCCGTCCACTCCCGACCAAGAAAAATAATAGCTATCGAATTGAATAAGCTTGCATACAATTTTCTGAAAGATAATATAAAAATCAACCAAGTTGAAGATATAGTTGAGCCTGTGCTTGGTGACTGTGTTCAAATGGCACCTGAAGTTCAAGCGGACCGAGTAGTGATGGGTATGGTTCAGGTGACCGATCGTTACCTTTTAAGGGGAATCGATGCTTTACGCTCAGGCGGTATTCTCCATTATCATCAGACGATGCCTTCTTGGCACTATCCACAAGCTGCGATCAGAGATGTTGATGATGCGGCAAAATTTCTCGGATACCAGCCAGAAATTATAAATATAAGTAAAATAAAAAAATATGCCCCTGGCATTGTTCACGCTGTTTTGGATGCTCGTATCCAAAAAAGTGTATAATTCAGAATGGGTAAGATGCTATTTAAAAAATTGCCTATCATTCTTTGCCGATTATAACATAACAAATTCAGAGGTAGTTGTTATAATGTAATGATGATTATTTTTAACTTATATAGTTAAATCTGTAATTATATAATTTAATAAATTGATTTTCCGTAAAGACGACTGGAATATCTGGGGATGAAAGAAAATCGGAAATTTATAGTAACAATGACACACATTGATTTGAAACGTTCCGTGCCAGCTGTAAGCCATATTGAAGACAACCGAATCGATAGATTAATAACCACCTGTTGGCATGGGAACAAATCTGAAGCCCGGTAGTGTAGAGGTCAATCACAGGAGGCTCTGGACCTCCTTACCTAGGTTCGAATCCTAGCCGGGCTACTAACGGACTTTCAAATTTCACAATCCAATCATGGCTCAAGATGATCTCTCTTTAGTTCCTCCAATGCATCGCGAGTCAGTCTAATTTCGGCCAAGGACATTGCGCCCATAGACTCGATCATCTTAGTCATCATCTCAGAAAGGGCTTTGCCAAAGTTTTCCTCGCGACTTGTCAATAGGAGGAATATTGCGCATCCTTTATTAAAAGCAGTCCAGCCTGCATAAGTAAAATGCACCATCAGATCTTCTAGTCCGCCATCGATCCAAGGGCCAGCCACTTCGGGCCAAACCGTCCTAGACCTAATATTATTGAGGCTAAGTATTTCGACTTCGAACTGAACAATATCATCAGGCATGTGAAACCACTCACGCTGGTTTAAAGTTTCGGGATATGTAGATTGCAGTTAAGGCATTCAATACATAATTAGATTGGACTCAAAGCTATTGAAAGTTACCGCATTGCAGGAAGAATGATAAAATTCTATAAATCCGATCATTAATTAATTATTGGATAATTTTTCATTAATTCATCTAAAATGGGGAAAAATTTTTATATCTCTGAGTATCTTTGGGTTAGTAATAAAAGGTTATGGAAGTGTATACGCATGTGGGACAAACGGTACCCATCAATATTCGATATAGTTGAGAACTTGGCCAAGGGTTTCCCTTTTGATCGAAGGGATAAATCAGAAATTGACTTGTTCAGGGAGCCTTTTGAAGAGATGATTGAAAAATTTGATGAATCTGTGCCGGCTGAATTTAGCGATTTTGTTAAGGAAGAAAAAACGCCTTCAGGCAATGTGCGTAGATATGGACCCTTCGTATATGGATTCAGTTATACCGCTGAGCCGGGGAAGGAGCCCATAATTCGTGAGTTTGGAAACATAAGGCCATCTTATCGGGGAATAGAGCCCAGCATGGGTAGAGAGCCACTTGTCGATGTCATGGCTGAGAAAGACAAGTACAAGATCTTTGTGGAACTCCCGGGCGTCGAAAAAGAAAAAGTAAAACTTGATGTGGCAGATGATAGTGTTGAAATCTCGACGATGGATGAGAAAAAGTTTTATAAAATGGTCTATCTCGATTCTCAAGTCGATCCAGACAGCACCAAGGCATCCTATAAGAATGGTGTACTTACAATAGAGCTTGATAAGAAAGAAAAGCGAACAGGAAAGGAGGTAAAGATAGACTGAGACCAAATTCCTTTCTAAATATATTTTGTAAAAACCTTTCAAATTCAAAGGAGGAGGGCGCTCCTTTTTTACGATTTGGTAAAAATTACTCAATCCTCTTTTTTTATCTATGTTTTCTTGGAGATTTGGCGACCTTGAATGCAATTTATCCTTGGAATCTATAAAAGATTCATATTAGCTAAACCCTGCATTATAGCTATGATAAAGCCCTTATGTGAAAAAAATTTACTTAAATACCCCTGGCCAGTTATGATGTATGAAATTGATGGCCGAATTTGTGCACACAGCACGGGGATTCAATGATATTGATATTGTGAATAGTTTTAAAATATGTTTAAGGATATTTATAAAATGCAAATATCGCGATATCGTTCTTTTATTTTTACTTGCATTGGGCTTCGGGGCACTCATTATTTTCTCGGTCCTAAGCTAGTCTTAGGTCCGACCTATTATAACCTCCCGAACAGATTTGAAATTGCCCTCTAAGCTTCAAATCCGTTATTATATATTAATAATATATTATTACTTACAGAATTTTTAAATTTGCCTTTTGATCTTGGTTTCCAGCTACTTAATTGTTAATCCACATTAGATAAGTTCTCAGTTAGAAGGGTAGGCTTTCCTGGCTTCATCATGAGAAGAACTTATTATTATAACGCAGTTTTCTTTTGCTTAAGGTGCTTCGATGGACTTAAAAGAAAAGATAGATATGTATGGTAGAATGGCTATTGCACTCGAAACCATCGAGAGCTGTAGTGAGTTCACGAATATTATTCCAGAAGTAAGATCGAATTTGATATTTGCAAAGCCTAATCCCAAAGCAAAGGAGGACGTTCTGGCTATCGACGGCAGGATAACGATTGTCAACGGGAGGCCACACGCTTCCGGAAAGCCGAAATTCGGAACATCAAGCCATATGGCCAGACTAATCATTGAATTAAGCAAAATTGATCCTAATTTCCGAGCAGGTGTTGATTTTGCAAATAATCCCCAGTTTGCTAAGTGGCTGAAGGAATATTGTCGAAACAGAGGGTGGGTATTTAGTGTTATTGATAGGACAAAAGAGCCAGAGGAGATCAGAGAGATCGAAGGTGAAAGCATGCCATGGAAAGTGCAAGAGGCTGTGAAAGCTGCAAATGGCCAAGTGCCTAAGATTTTCTATGAGACCGGAGCTGTTGGGAAAGAACCCGTTTCCGTTCTATTAGGGAGGGATCCCATTGAAGTGGCCGAACAAGTCTGTATGATAGCGAGGCTTTACCATGCCGAAAGGAGAGGCGAAGATAGGAAAAATTGACAGAGAGACTTTCAATAATTTTATACTGAAACGCTTGGGCAAGAAGGATAGTTCAGTGCTTGTACCGCCTCGTACGGGAATAGATGCTGCGGTAATTGCTTTAGACAATGAGAAGGTCCTAATCATAGCAGAGGATCCAATCTTAGCTATTCCCAAACAACCATGGGAGATGTTTGGGTGGTACACTGTACATATAGGTGCTAGCGATGTGGCAGTAATGGGCGTCAAGCCAAGATATATGACTTATAGTTTATTAATGCCCACAGAAACAAAAGAAGAGGACTTTAAGACAATTGTTGACTCCATTCATAAAGCAGCTCTGGAGCTGGATATCGCCATTGTAGGAGGACATACGGGCTATTATCCAGGTTTCGCCGCCCCTACTATCGGCGGCGTGACGGTATTCGCCGTGGCAAATAAAGACAGTTATGTGACTCCGAGCGGTGCCAAACCAGGCGATGTTGTGATTT
The DNA here is from genome assembly GCA_022865315.1 of Methanotrichaceae archaeon. Lineage (GTDB taxonomy): Archaea > Halobacteriota > Methanosarcinia > Methanotrichales > Methanotrichaceae > JALHSR01. The sequence continues at coordinate 28,677 of JALHSR010000315.1, forward strand.
TGACGAAAGGACCAGCAATAGAGACAGCTGGGATCCTAGCTGTGATACGTGAGATGGAGTTAATTGAAAAATATCCACAGTATCTAGTCGACAAAGCCAAAGCTCTCTGCAAGCAGATGACCGTGGTAAACGATGCCTTAATAGCATCTGAGATAGGTGTCACCGCCATGCACGATGCGACAGAAGGAGGCGTCATGGGAGGTCTTTTCGAGATTGCAGAAGCCAGCGTGGTGGGCATGGATATAGACGAGGCTTCCTTTGTTTATCCCGAGGAAGTAAAAATTGTCTGCGAGGCTTTTCACATTGACCCCTTGTCTTCCATAGCAGAGGGCTCCTTGCTCATCACGGCAAATCCAGATCAGTCGGAAGAGATCCTCAGAAAGTTGAAAGCTGAAGGCATTGATTCATCTATTATAGGTGAGATTACGGACGATCCTAAGAGAAGGATAATTAGGAGGTCGGACGGCAGCATGATTCCAATCAGGGCACCAGATCAGGATCCTTTTTGGCCGGTATTTTTCGAAGGCCTTAGCAAGATCGAAAATTAAGAGCTGGCTGATCAAAAAGATCGAATCAGGTCATTCTGCGAAATAATAGGTGGGAGGTCTCTGCCAAGAATGGCATGCCGGAAAGCTAGTGAAGATATAAAATAGAAATAAGCCACTCAT
>JALHSR010000316.1 GCA_022865315.1 Methanotrichaceae archaeon
AGAAAAACCAGATTGAAGGCAACGAATATGGAATTTATCTGAAATATTCTGAAGGAAATGACATATCTGCGAACAGATTAATCAACAATAATCACGGTATCTATTCGAAATATTCATTGAATAATACGATGAGAAGTAATGATTACGTTAACAATATCATAAATGAGTCCTATGATAGCCAATCCAGAAGTGATATTTGGAGGCCCGATCCCATGGCAGTTTTTCTTGTATTTGGATTTGTTTTTATTTTAGCTAATATTATATTTGGCATAGTATTAGGAATTGTTTCTGGACTGATTATCAAGAAGACGCTAAAATATAGTAGCCTGAGTTTGATTAGTAAGGCAATCTTGGGCATCATTGGTTCGATCATGGGATTTTATGGTTTTATGATCTTTTTTTCATCTAATCTCATCATATCTTTTATAGCAGCTGCCGCAAGTTCGTTTATCCTGATTCTATTAGTCGAAATCTTAAGACACACAGGTAGGGCAATCAACATCTGAAAATCGAGGATCCAGCCAAGATTGCCATTCATCGTCGTAAGGTGAGTCTTCCTTATCGTGCAATCTATCGATTTTTTCGGTTACTAGGGGTTGAGCTGACGTACATATTCATCAACATTATTCTTATTCGCTATTGCTTCGGGTAACTGGGAGTTGCCATAAGCAGAACTTGCTTGCTTATACAGCTGCAATTGATGGCTCGGATTACCCGGTAAAATATCCGCAAGGCCCCAATATGCATTTCCCAAAGAGTTCCAGGCATATGAATTATTAGGATCAAGTTGAGTCGCTTGTTGAAGGATCGTGATTGCTTGTGAATATGAATTTTCCGTCTTCGGTTGGTAACCGTTATTCATCATCGTGAGCATAAGACTGCCTGAATGCTGCAAATAGCTTGCCTTTTCTACACCTTGAGATAATTCAGCGGCACGATTATAATCATGGAAAGCACTACTGTAATCGCCAAGCTTCTGATATGTCCAACCCCTATTGAAAAAGGTTTCATGGTCGTTTGGAGCACATCCATTAAGATATTCAGTAAACTTGTTTATTGAATCTTGGTAATAACCATTGTTGTACAAACTATTTCCTGCAATATAGAGGTCAAAACATTCTGTGCTTAATTGGCTTCGATCAACTTGCGAGCTTGAAATGCTGATTCCTATGAAAAACAGAATATTCACCGCTAGAATGGCGATTTGAATAACTCGTACGGCTTTCATAATAATTAATAACGGCTTAAGGAGTATATCTTTTTCGTTAGCCTCCAGAATTGCCATTACTCATTATAGTTAAGCTAGTTTGTACAGTTATGTATTTTCATTCAAGCAAAAATAGACCGCAGCTATTGTTTTCTGGCCAAATCCACTTCGGTGATATCTTCTTCCCAACGATGTGAAATTAAGCCGATCTCGAAGTAGCTCCGAAGTGTGCATCGCCGTTGAAATTAGAGCTCCCAAAATATGCATCACCATTGAATGTAGAATTCCTGAAGTCAACAATGTCGTTATAACTAGAATATCCAAAATAGGCATCATCATTGAAAGCGGAGTCCACGAAGTTAGCGAAGCCATTGAAGGTAGAAGTCCCAAATATGGCATTTTCATTGAAAGTAGATTTCACAAAGGAAGCATTTCCGGAAAAAATGGAGCCCCCGAAGGTGGCAGTGCTATCAAAGGAAGTGTGATCAAAGTTCGCAGTGCTGTTGAATGTAGAGCCCCAGAAGTTAGCATTGCCGCTAAATTTGGAGCCGCTGAAGTCAACATATTCGTTGAATATTGATACTGAGAAGTCGGCAGTGCTGCCAAAAGCAGAATCCAAAAAGTTGGAGGTACTGTTGAAAGTGGAAAAACTGAAGTCGGCGATGCTGTTAAAGGTAGAATTAGCGAAGCTGGCATTGTTATTGAAAGTTGACCCTCTGAAATCTGCAGTGCTGTTGAATATGCATCCGTTGAACTGGACTGGCTCTTGAAAAAGTACACCGCCAAAGCTCACATTTCCTTCAAACTTCGATTGATTAATTCTAATCGGAGAATAAATAATATTCTGGATGGGCTTCAAACTACTGAAATTCAGATCGCCTTCAACAATTGCATGATTATATTCTATTGGTTCTCCCTTTTTAGCCATCTCCAAGACTTTGCTTGCGGGAACTATGTCAGTGTATGCATCGTGTTCTCCTTGCACGATGCCTGCTAAGATAATTACAGAGATCAGAACCAGAATTTGTCTCATTCAATATTTCTCAAAATCTGGTTCTCCCGCGGTTCCCAATAGTTCTTCATTAGTCCTCTGTTGCACTCCAATTTCATCTGATGATTTTCCATCAAGTGCCATTTGCGTTATTATCTTGTCCGCAATTTCCTTTCGCTTATCTTCCATGCTTTGTTCTTGGAAATAGATTCCAGTTTGGTTCATTACAGGCTTTTCCATTTTTATTGTGCCATTACCAAGATGAAGCTCTATTCTTTCACTTGGCATCAGACTAAACATAGGCAAGCTAAGGGTCTTATTGCCAACTGGAATACTGGCGGTCAAATTTACTGCCGATTCGCCTATATTATTCACTAAGATAGATTTTGGGCTGAGCTGGACGATGCTTAATTCAGCATTCTTTCCCGGTACCTCATCCATAAGCGATTGTTGTGCCAAGCCATATGCAGCCACGCCAATCAAAGTGCAAATTGCCAAAGCAACAAGTGGCAGCATTTTTCTAATCTGCGAAATAGACATATTTTTCCTCCTTGTCATTCAATAGGCGAAATCTGATTTAAAGTTTTTCTCCAGAATTTTGACAAATGCCAACTTAAAGAAATCGATGCGCATAGATTTGTTTATTAAGGCTTAAATCCGAAATCAATTGGCAGCAAACAACCTCCCCTCCACCGCAGCAGCCGTGTTATTATTTTGGAAGAGATTTCCAGTTGGGTACGACCGATAATAACTATAAGGTCACGTTTATTACCCAGCTTCGATCTGATCCATAAAATTTATCATTCTATAATTTATCCTGAGAAGAACCAGCAGGAACGCCAATCGAATGCTCTACTTCGAGGAAGGCCCAGAAACCCGCCCAGGCTAACCGCAAAATCATGGCAGAAGATAGAGAATCAATCCACATTGGAGGCGCTCTCATGATGTGATTCAAGACATGCTTCGAGGGCAGCCCTGTGATCATGTTCTTCATTTGAATGAAATCTTGCCACATACTGCACAATTGGATGGATCCCGAGCTATATCTGGATGCAAGATGGCATCCTACTGTTCACGGGGATTGTTTGATGCCACATACGAACTGCTTTTAACCCCGAGTAACTTCTGTGCTTAAAATCGATTTTAAAATTTAATTCACAATTTGAGATAAAATTACCATCGTCGCCTCCAAGTTACCCAGAGAGCGTCTCTTTTTCTCGTGAATCAGTCTACCTTGGAGACATTCT
>JALHSR010000317.1 GCA_022865315.1 Methanotrichaceae archaeon
TATATATATATATATATATATATATATATATATATCAAATCAATAGATAACCTATCCTGCAAATAATTTTTATGAAATATTTATCACCAAATTTGGAAGTCGGTTTTTATTTAGGAATCCCAATCATCTTAAGAGAGATTTGCGGCTATTATTCGCATTAAAGTTCATTAAAAAATAAGACTACGGATAATCCTTAAATCTAAAGCTGGATGTTCTGAGAGCTTGTCCGAAATGCCTAAGAAAATGCCGCAAACTCGGTCTCGAGAAGGCAAAAAGCAAAATGATCAGTTTCATTTGTGCACGATCCGAATGAATGAGGCTATTTGATGTGGTTCATTCAGTACAGAGAATTAATCAAGAATCTCTCTATAAGCGACCTAAAAATAAAGTATCAGAGTTCCATCCTTGGTTTTGCCTGGTCTTTATTGAATCCATTGCTCATGATGCTTGTTCTCTATGCAGTGTTTAATAATTTTTTCAATACGACCCAGGAACACTATGCTTTATATTTGCTTATCGGGATCACGACATGGCGTTTCTTCTCGGTTGGCACAAGCATAGCAATGGGATCCATTGTTAGCAAGCCCAGCCTGGTTACAAAGATATACATCCCCAGGAAAATTCTAGTCTTGAGCACGGTGCTATCTGGTTTCATAACCTCACTTCTAGAATTTTTGGTATTAATAATACTACTATTAATATTCGGAGTCTCACCATCTAAATACATAATTATCTTCCCGCTGGCACATATTATGTATTGTCTGCTGGTATATGGGATCAGCCTGGCTTTAGCCGCCTCTTATGTCTATTACCGTGATTTAAACCAAATTTGGGATGTACTGCTGCAGGTTGGATTCTTCTTGTCCCCCATCATTTACCCAATATCTATGGTTCCAGAACAATATATGAATATATATATGCTAAATCCAATTACCGCGATCATGTTAATCTATCGAGACATATTGCTATATGGGACGGCTCCTTCATACGAGAATATAGCCATTCTAGTAATATCTGCGGTCATTACTCTAATACTGGGTGGAGCTGCCTTTATGCGTCTCCAAAGAAGATTTGCTGAGGAGATATGAACATCCAAAAGATGTTAAGTGGCTCTAAAAATCAGAATTCCCATGCCGTTATTGTGGAGGAAATATTTAAGAAGTTTAGGATACCGCATGAGAGGAAGATAACAATTTTTGATCATTTGGCTGGCTTATTAAGAGGCAGAGCTTTTTCTTTCGAGGAATTTTCGGCTCTTGAAAATGTGAGCTTTGCGGTAAAGCATGGCGAAACTTTTGGCATAATTGGGCCGAACGGCTGCGGAAAAAGCACCCTACTTAAAGTCATTGCAGGCGTCCTTTACCCAGATAGTGGTCGAGTATTGATTAACGGAAAGATTGCACCTTTCTTAGAATTGGGCGTAGGCTTTCAGCAAGATCTTTCGGCTAAGGATAACGTCTACCTATATGGTGCGGTTATGGGTCTAACCAGAAAGGAGATCGATAAGAAATATGATTTGATCATGGATTTTGCAGAGCTAAAGCGCTTTGAGGATATGAAATTGAAAAATTTTTCATCCGGAATGTTTGTTCGTTTAGCTTTTGCAACAGCTATACAAACAGATCCTGATATCATATTGGTGGATGAGGTTCTATCTGTCGGCGATGAAGCCTTTCAAAAAAAGTGCAGCGAAAAAATTGACGAGATGAGAATGGCTGGGAAAACTATTCTGTTTGTTTCTCATTCGATGGAACTGGTCCGAAAGCTATGCAATAGATGCCTTTTACTTAACGAAGGAAAATTGACAGCAATTGGGGATACAGAACAAGTGATAAAAGAATATATCAGATCGAGTTGAACCTATATTAGGCAATACGACCAGATTTTTCAAAGCCAAACTTTTCATGAGGGTTCATCTTTGATCATATTCATATATAAAATTATATATATTTTCTGAGTTGGCTGAATAAGTTCGTGGGATCAAGTGGGACTACTTAATTAACTGAGCAATGAACTAAGCAATCAAAAGTGATGACCTGAAACATTTAAAGCAATTTAAATTCAGTTATGCTGGATTACAGACCAGAAACTCACCGCCACTTATGGATCATATATGCGGTTGCCGGTCTCGTCAACAAGGTACAGATGGACGTGTCTGCTCGTCAGTTATGATTGTGCATATTCTGTCGTCCCCTCTCTCTAAAAAAGGCGTTAGCTCTTTTCATCTCCAAGGCATCTTTATCTTCCAATTGGATCCTGATAAAGTCTCCTCAGCTGGCAGCAAGGCACGCCAACCGCAACTTAACTATAATTTTTGAAAAATATAAAAATTTTAATCATCCCCCTAAAAAAAACCTGTGACAGGGTTTTCCTCTCTGATCACGAAGGATCCCGTCACATCTTTTGTATTTACAGGTTCTTCCACCATTTATAGTCCAGATTTCTCGTACCTTCTTGGAGAGCTCCTATCTTTTTAGACATGAGGTGTTGCTGTTACTTGTCACCGAATAGCTCTAAACCCAATAGCCTGCAACAGGCTGATCTCCACTCAGGCCAAATGTTGCTGTCAGATCGCCAGGGCCCCAGATTCTGTCTCCGTTGTAGTCCAGGTACCACGAAGTGCCTCCTCGGAGCACGCCTATCTCATCTTTGCCATCACCATTCCAGTCGCCTGACACCGGCCGATCTCCACTAATGCCGAATGTTCCTGTCAGATCGCCAGGGCCCCAGATTCTGTTTCCGTTGTAGTCCAGGTACCACGAAGTGCCTCCTCGGAGCACGCCTATCTCATCTTTGCCATCACCATTCCAGTCGCCTGCCACCTGCAGATCTAAAGGCACGCCGAATGTTCCTGTCAGATCGCCAGGGCCCCAGGTTCTGTCGCCGTTTGCATCGAGGAACCACGAAGTACCTCCTCGGAGCACGCCTATCTTATCTTTGCCATCTCCATTCCAGTCGCCTGCCACAGGTTGATCTCCAGCCAGGCCAAATTGTCCTGTCAGGTCGCCAGGGCCCCAGATTCTGTCTCCATTTGCATCCAGATACCACGAGCCAGATCGGAATACGCCTATGCCAATTGGGATCTTGACCATATTAGAGAATGTTGAGTTGGCAGACATTTTGGGGAAACCGACCGCAGGGGCGTAATTAGTGGTATCGCCGACTATGTTGGAAGCTTGTACCCTGTAATAGTACCTCGTACTAGGTACAAATGTATTATCGATGTATGTCGTAACGTTCTGTCCGACCGTGAAATTCGTCAGATCCGTTGTGAAACTCGCATCTCTTGCTCTCTGGATGTTAAAGCCGGTTTCGCTGATGGAGTTGTCCTTCCAATTTAAAGTCACTGAACCATCTATAGCTGCAGTGAGATTGGAGGGTGCCACCGGCGGCACGACGAAAGACATTCCGTGCATCATGTCAAATTCTTCATGATCCAAGATATGGCAATGATAGACATACTCCCAGCCAAAGTTTACCAGATGATTGACGATGGTAACCGGCGCTCCACTCGGATCCTTAAATCCTCCCCACGGTGGCGTTGCATTTACCCTCATGGTTTGGCCCAGCGGCAGCGTCGGATCGAGCAGACGCGTGCTGTTGGGAACCTCGAAGGGCAGTGCGGGGGCAGTCGGTCTAAATGCAACGATAGCATCCTGTAGCGGATTTACCTTGAAGGTCTCCTTCCAGCCCAGTTCATTAGCGTCGGGCGGCCTGATAGTAGTCCCTGCGACCCGGTTGATTATCTGCACATCGAACAAGTGCACGTGTATTGGGTGCGAGTCCACGCCGTAGTGCCTGAAATTCCAGATCTGGGTGCCGTCTCCCAACGATCCAATAGGAGTCCCGTACACTGAGTTTTTGATGATCTCGACGGGCGGGGATGGGTATGGGTATATGGCGAATCCCGGAGCAACCGGTATTTGTAGCCCCAGTACCGCATTCATCCGCCCATACTCTGTGTCGTAAGTACCGACCGCGGTCGTAGCACTTGTCATCATCAGATCATCTAAGATGGCCTTCCCCTCAATTTTCACCGTCGCAGACGCGCCTGAAACGGTTTGGAAGGTCTTGCTGGTATCAGAGCTGTTCACGTATTGATCAGGGAAGTTCTTGTTGTAGGCCGAGTTGTAGTTAGACTGCGGTACAATAACCTCGTCCTGTGACGAACTAAAGACGCCTTTCTTGCTGCTAGTATTGGCGAATACGTTCTGCAACGTCTGCAGCGTGGTCGTCATGTAATCTGGCCCGACAGGTGCAGAAAGCACCTTGATTTGCATTATGGTGCGCGTGTTGGGACCGTAACCCGGCTGAGTCTTGGGTGCGCCTCCTGTATCCGTCAAATCAGGGTGACCCGTGTAGTAGTCGTAACGTGGATCGGGCGCTGGGAATGCTGCAGGAGCATCGTTGTACAGAATGAGTGTCTTGCCAGCATACTGAGAGAAGTCCACGATGACGTCGGCCCGTTCTGCACATGCCAATTGGAGCGTTCCCTGGTTGACGATCCCATAATCGGCGCTACTCTGGTCGTTGTTCCAGCCGACGGGTCGGTTGGGCAGCACTACCGGGGCGGGCAGGAAGCCGCCTTCATTTCCTATCTGGATGAACGAAGGTCCACTCGTGGTTGGGTCTGGCACGCCACCATCTCTTCCATCTGGTGCAGGTACCATGCCGACCTCAGTTGGTTTAGTGTAAATTTTTGCAGTAGCCGTAGCGCCCGCGCCACCGCCACCAGTGATGGTTACGGTAGGCACAGTGGTATAACCGCTGCCCACCGTAAGCAGGTTAACAACTATTACCTTCCCGCTCACTGGATCTATCGTTGCGCTCGCCGTGGCTCCTGTGCCACCGCCATTAGTGATGCTGACGGAAGGTGTACAGTTGTACCCGCTGCCACCGCCAGTAAGGGTGAGGTTACTCACGATGCCCGTAGCCTTATACAGCTGTAGGTTGAAGAAGCGGTCATTTGCGGCGTTCAGTATGCGGAACCGATAAGCCTTTGGTTCCACGTTAAGGTTTGGATAGACAGCACCATTGACCATTGCCGTATCCATGAAGGCTTCCATGGGTGTAGACGCGTTAGGTATCGCGGGAATTAATTGGTATTCTAGTGGGCCGCCGGGCAAGTAGGGATTCTGGATTGGAGGAAATTCTACGGGTAAACCCGGCATCATGAACGGTCCAAAGTCCCAGCGACCGAAAGCGTTTGCTCCTCCTACTAGATCGGCTGGATTCTGATTAGGCATGTAGACATGGGGGTACCATAAGTCACCAGTTATAGCTTTGGTTATCTTCCCGGTCACGTCTTTTGGTCCCGTTCCCCAATTCCAGGTCGGATCCTGAAAAGCAATGGTGGTGTTGTCCACGAAGCTCTTGTCCTGGATTATCAAGGGAATCTCTATACCTGGGATAACTCTTGCTCCGGTAGGATTGACGCCAGTCAAATTGGTCCCATCGATCATATCTTTTTCAAAATCATCCTGCACCAGATAACCAGCAGCCTCTCCAGCATAGACGTTGAGGCGGGTGATGCCGTAAACATGGTCATGGTAGAACATCAGCCTGGCGCTCTGCTGGTTGGTATAGTAGAAGGTCATGACCCCGTTCCCAGGATTATTTGATGCTCCTGCCACCGGAGGTATGGTTTGACCGACGGTATTAGGAACCACAATCCCATTCACGAACCACATGTCGGGGACGTAGCGGACACTGACGCCCTTGGGATATTGGGTGGTTTGCGTTGCTGGGGTTGTCCACTGATGCGGCGTTCCGTCGCTAATCCATGGTGTATAGCCGCCATGCAGGTGCACCGTTCCCCGGTTCTCTGTGTAATTCTCCTTCATGCCCGGCTGCCCGGGCACATCCAGAGGCCCCATACCCGATCCCATGACTGATGTATCCACCGGCAGGAAGAGGTTGCCTGCGGCTCCTGTGGACAGATTGTTAGTGAACTTGATACGCACCGGCACGTTGCGCTTGGCCACGATCAGAGGTCCAGCATAATGGAACTGCTTGACGGTTGGGTCCGCAGTATTGGTCTGCCTGTAGCCGCGCAATCTAGTCACATTCAGGTCTGAATGAAGTTTCTCGCTATACTCACCTAGCTCGATCTCGTAATAATCACAGCCTGGATATGTTGTCGTATCTGGAATGGCCACAGGGATGTACTGTCCGAGGTTATTTGTCCCGGCCGCATTCAGACCCGGCAGCGTGTCAACGAATTTCCTGATGCCTCTTGTGAGGGGACTACCGTCTATCGTTGCCGTAGCGTTAGCGCCTGTGCCCGTACCCGTGATTGTGACAAAAGGAGCGGTATATCCACTGCCAGGTGATGTCAAAGTGATACTAGTAACTCTAGTGCCGGTTAAGACTGCTTGAGCAGTTGCTCCCGCGCCTGTGCCATAGAGATCTTCGATCGTGACTGTTGTAGGAACACTATATCCGCTACCTTCGCTTGTTATATTGATGCCAGTGATTGAACCTGTCGGAAGCGGGCTGTTGGCGTAGTTAGGATACGGGCCATAATAATGAGGTATCGCTCCTGGAGCGGGCACAGGAGGCGCTTTTACGACAGCACCTGCCGCGCGAGCCTCTTTGGCCAGAACTTCTGCTTGAGCCGCCTTGTAACGCTCTGCAGCGGCCTCCCTATTCGCGGGCAATTCCATCTTCATTTTTAGGCGCTCGCGAGGATCCAATGCACCAGTTATTGCATAGGGATTCGGGATGCTATCTGACAATTTGAATGCGATGTCGGGCGATACATTGCCTTGGTCAGCAGCAGCGCCATTCGACATCAATATTGTGAACAGCATCCCGACAGCAAGCAATATCCCAGCAAATCAAATGCTGGCATAGATTGTTCACTTTACTTTGACTTTGCTTTTGCTTTTAGCAAATATACTCCACGATTTCATATCTCATCCCTCTTTTTTATACAATGTTATTATAATTACTAATTAATTCAACATTCTCCAAACTCAATACATTGTGGCTATTCGGATCACGAGTTATCCACAAAAACATATGACTAATTATTTTTCTATTGTATTTAAACATATCGTCTTGTTTTTTCTCTATTATACTTCATCCTCTTCCCAAAAGTTCCATCCAGGATCTGAACGAGAAAACTTTTTAATAGGCCAAATCTTGGTTCGAGACATGTAATGACCATACAAAAAATGAATCTGGCTTAGCAAAACTTCACTTTAATTTTAATTAAGCTCTCAAATGAGATTTCAGCAGTTTTAGAGGTGTATTCTCTTTTTTTAGGCATTCGAGGTTGAACTCCCTGGTTCTCATCAATTAGATGAGAATCTAATCCAGGGGAGCTTGGGCGATATGATGAAGCAGAGGCGTGTTTTGATCGGACTTTAGAGCTAAATCCAAGATATCCCGAGGCTTTATCTAACTAGGCGAAGCGTTAAGACGCCAGGATAAGTGTACAGATGCCATCTGGTACTTTGATAGAGCAATTGGGATTGATTCCAAATGTGTAAAAGTATGGAACAGCAAAGGTCTTGCTTTCATGGCGATGGGAAGACCTGAAGAAACGGATGCTGCATTTGCCAAGGCAAATGAGACGGGATATAAAGGCTGATCCCAGTTTATTTATTAATTTTTTTAGTTTTTATTCGTATTTTTTGGTATTTGGAGCTGCAACGGAACAATGCAGCATCCAATGATTTTAGTCAGGACACTGAAGAGATAGAATGAGATAGCCCATACATCCGCGCCACTCGATGAGAGTGACATATTAAGCCTAAATCCACATCTTTCGGTCTTATACTCGTTATTTTCGTCGTAATTGTAGCATTTGAAGGAAATGAAGCTGGGATCCGGAAGCAACTCGCATATTCACAATTTCAGTTATTGTAACAGCCGGGTTATTTCTAATAATAGCTGGATATCATAATGACCAAATTGTATGATACACCTTTGCAAAAGTACTTCTAAATAACCAAGCGGATACAAGAACCGGATGCTTCATCTCAAATCTCCGAGTCTTCTTATTCTGTACTGCGTTGCTGATAGAAACAGCCGGGCACTGGATCTACGATCTCAATTTTTGAAAGTCCAAATCGAATTTGCCAATGGAAATTTTCCAGAATCTTGATTATGATTTCTTGCTTTAATCTAGCCATATCAAAAAAAATGAATTAAGGCGGATAGCCATTGTTAAGTCTTGATATAAAATTAAAAGGAAAAAAAAAAATTCTATGGCGCATTCAGCCAGGATTGTGCATAATAATCCCAGGCATAACCTGAATCATAGCCCCATTGACCTCCATACAACGATCCGAGGTCGACTGTGCTTCCATCAGGGAAGGCACAAAGGATAGTATCCCCATAGGGAGTATGGACGGTTCTTATCTGTCCGCCACGATCAAGACAGACGCTTGATGCGAGAACGCTTCTATCTCCCGTTTGACCATAGTAGTCTACTGCTATGAATGGGTTAAATGGTCTGGGTCCGCATTCACCCGATCGGAAGGTACCAGCATCGCACCAGCTACCGTCAGGGAACACGCAATAGCCTTGTCCATTATTTACCGCAGGACTGGTCCTATAGAGATAGCCCATGTCCACGCAATTTGTTCTATTCTCGGTGGATGTATCCGAGTTTGCGGCGGCTAACATAACGCTCGGAACGAAGGTAAGCATGATGAAAAGCCCTACAAAAGGCCGATTGCATCTAATGGTTTTGATTTTTGCTATCATTTTAAATCCTCCTCTTCAGGGCCGCAATGATCCAAAGACAGCCCATCTCCAGTCTGTGCCTTCCAAACGCGATGACATATTCTTTGGCGCTTCCTTGGGTAGCGAGATTTTCATCGGGGATCCGAAGTCTTTGTAAGTGGTTGATTCGTTGATGTAAGTCTGAATTCTAAAGTTTTCAGAAGTAATATTCAAGATCTCCGGGGTAATAGAAAGGTTCGAGTTGATGTCTAGCCTCTTGAGAAGAGAGTCTTTTTCGGAGACCCAAGCTGTCAAAATTATGTTGCTGTTGTTAATCAGATCCGTGGAATTGATATCGAGATTTCCGCCTTTGAGCTCATCTGGCATGGGAAAAGGTGACGGGAAATAAGCTGCTATAAGCTGCATACCGATAAATCCGTTAAAAACCGGTTCCTTCGGTGAGCCAACAAGCTTGTAGTATTCTTGGCCATCAATAATATCGGTACCGACAATCTGCATATTGGAGTAGTCGATGAGGGCCACCTGGCCGGGAAGTTCGTTATAATCCTCCAAAACCTCTTCCGAGTCGTTAACAGCGAACTTGGTCCATTCCTTGCCTTCTTTCCAATACTCAGAACCATTTAGGAAGTAACCATCCCAACTGAGAACTTCAACGTTGCTGTTATCTTTAAGCTGCGCGTTCCATGAACCAGCTTGTGATATCAGATCCAACTTTCCGTTTGTGGTCTTGACTGCCCGGAAATCTTTCTTAAGAGATTCGTTAGAGTATACTACCTTGCTTTCAGCAGTCCTTTTGTAGGCATATGTGGTGAGGTTATCAGCGGATTGCATCATATTCTGTTTTAGCAGATCCACGTTGACCTCCTCTGTCATGGCAAATGCTGATGTCAAAAGCAAGATTGACAGAACAACTAAGAATAGATTTGTTTTCATAATTTAGTCTTTGGTATTCCTTCTTATTCATAAATTCTTGTAGGAAAACATCTAGAAATTCGGATATTTCTTATAAATATTATCTTTCGGGATTGCGAAGGGCGGAGCGAGAAGACCCCATCCTTCCGGGTGGGGATGAGAGCGAAGCCCTTTGCCCTAGTAACTAAAAACTATAACTCTGTTAAAGGTATTATATAATTGCCTAATAACATGTACCGCA
>JALHSR010000318.1 GCA_022865315.1 Methanotrichaceae archaeon
AAGCATGAAGAAGCTCATATCTGATCAATGGAATACCCTCTCATGTTCGATCAGTTATGCCAAAGGCTGGATACGGAGATTCTTAGTGCGAACTGACTACAATACATCTAATTATTAGAAGTTGTGCGGATGACTATAATGTTTTAGGAGCTTGAACAAAATCAAGTAGATTGCTTGCCGCTTATAAGTTGGTGTATATATATAGAATTTAATCTTTTCAAATAAGAAAGCTTATTTCATATCAGAAATCAGAGGCTCGACATTGCCTAATTTCCGCGTCTTAAGATCGATTAAATATGCTCACCTTACTGGATTTTCGCAAACGTGAGTCTGGAAATAGATAACTTCTGATAATTATAATCCAGGTTTTGATGCAGAAGAAAAAATGGCGAAAAAAGCAAACCGCAATAACGCTTTATGATAACATTTTATAACCGAAAAGTGCTATGTTGATGCTTGGATCCTTATGGAAATGTTGTCATGCAGATCTTAAAGATTGCAGCAGAGGAGGCAAAGTGAAGGTATTCTTATGCTATCAGTTTCGGATTCTGTTATAATGAACATGTCCTCTGTTTCACGAGATTCGATTGATGAAAGAGAGCTTCTAGATCTCTGGCACCAGCCTTTGCGCCTATTTCGGTTGGCCAATCGTCTACGTCAAGCGAGTTGTAGAGATGAAGTATCATTCGTTATAAATCGAAATATTAATTTTACAAATATTTGTGTTGGAAGCTGTAAATTTTGTGCTTTTCGTAGTAGTTACGGATATTTTTTGTCAGAAAGTGAAATACTTGAACGTGTAGCTTCTGCAGAGCGAATAAAAGCTACAGAAATTTGCCTTCAAGGAGGTTTAGCTCCCGAGATGGTAGTTGAGGATTATTGTGAGATGCTGGAAGCAGTGCATCAAAACTTTCCCAGGATGCACCTACATGCTTACTCTCCCATGGAAGTCCTTTATATGTCCAGAAACTCTGGCATCGATATTGAAGATGCATTAATTCAACTGAAGCGAAGTGGCCTGAGCTCTATGCCTGGAACTGCAGCTGAAATACTTGTAGACTCTGTTAGGAGAAGGATATGCCCTGAGAAGCTGACAACAATGGAATGGTGCCATGTAATCACAACTGCTCATATGATGGGAATTCCCTCTACATCTACTATGCTATACGGTCATGTGGAGAGCCTTGAAGATCGATTAAAACATTTCCAAATTCTTAAAAGGATTCAATGCCAGACACATGGTTTCACAGAGTTCGTTCTTCTTCCTTTTATGGCCGGCAACAATTCACTTGGACCCCTGGCAAAAAAACCTGACATTTTGGAGCACCTTAAAATGCATGCTTTATCAAGAGTAGCCCTGTACCCTCTAATAACCAATATCCAAGTGAGTTGGACAAAACTAGGTAGGGATATGGCTGGGGCAACTCTATCCTGGGGCGTCAATGATTTAGGTGGCACTCTGATGGAAGAAAATATTTCCAGAAGCGCGGGATCCAAGGAAGGACAATATCTTTCGCCTCAGGAAATGGAGGAAATAATCGTGAACCATGGCAGGAAAGCGGCACAAAGAAATACGCTGTATGAATTAGTTCGCAGCTAAAAATTGGAAACAGATATTACCCTATACAAAGCATTTAATATACAATATGCTGATTCTTTTTAAGTCTGATGAAACAAATCAATTATGGAATTATTTCAAGCTAATAGTTAATTTTGAGCATAATCGCTATTCTTTTGGCTGGGAACAACAAATCAAGTTCTAAAGCCAATATTACTGCCTGCCCGAAAACAGTTGTTAGCTATTCAGTAATTTTAACTTGCAAATGGTTGAAGGTATAATTACGTATTGGATTGCTGCAACCATAGCCTTAGCAAGGATTGCTGAAATAAGCATCTGACCACACTTCAAATAGAAACCGCTTGACTTAGCAGCATTGATTATTTGAATTAGATAACAATTGTCGCAATAACTTCAAGGCCGCGCAAGAGCAGGGATTGAGGAACGATCGAGGCAAATAGCAGGAAAAAGCTATAGAAATGAGATAGTGCAGTAGGCTGAATTACTGCAAAAGAAACTATATGCTGGAATATAATAATCCAAATACTATGGTTGGATAAGCTTACTGGATTGATATCCAATCCCACCACGTCAATATAAATTAGGATTAACAAGCCAAGTTATAATTTCTTGAATTAATAAAAAAAAAAAAATTAATTTGAGTTCATATTATTTTGAAGATTCCGAATATTTACTCTGATATGCAAATTTTTTAGGGAGACTCAAATTTAAGTTCGATTTCTCTTTAATTTCCGCTGATTCTGCCGTCTTATTCAATGAAGCGCTCTCATTAAAGGGTACTTCCATTAAACCTTTCGTTGTTGGCGGAATAACATTAGCAGGAACAATAATCTGTTGGATACTCTGATTCAACGATTGCTCTTGGTCCGCTCTAAATTTGATGGCAGATGGGTATGGCATCAATACAATATATGGCCCCTCTCCAGTTTCACGAGACATGAGATCGATGTTATATGTATTATTCGTGACAGCCATCAGGGTAAAGGAGATATTTTTTGGACCTTTGCTCTTGGCCTCATTCAATTTCTTTGATACATCAAAAGCGAAGATCTTATCATCCTCTGTGTCCAAGCTCATCTTACTTGTGTCAAAATTTTCTGCTAGCTCCAGCAGCGGCCTGAGATTAAAGAATATATCCACGAAACTGGATTTCTCATTCCAATCCGATTCCAGAGGCAACATGGCGAGCTGTCCCGGTTGGCCTACGCTATGAATGTCTAATGCTTTTACCACAAGAATGGCAATATCATTCTCCCCCATATTCAAATTTGAAATATTAAATTGGATCATAGGCCATCCTGTAAACTCTTTATCGCTTCCATCGTCACTATTCATGAAGGGCTCACTGGAGTTTGTATTGCACTTCAAAACGTCTGTATTGAAAATTTCATTAGCATGCATATCGACGTAAACATCTTCCGATGCGGGTATCTCAATCATTTGACCGGGAACTATCCCGATCAAAATAAAAGAGACAAAAGGCAGAAAGATCAATTTATTATTCGTAGGTCATCCCTCCCTTTCAAGATTCTTGCTTATTTCTTATTAAGCCTTGATATATAAAATGATAGATTAGATGATGTTAGACGAAGGCCTGTAATTTTTCTTGGGAGATCCCGATCTTCAAAAGATATTTTACATGAACTCCACCAAAGCCATTTGCTTGGATTTCTCGTTTTTAAAAAGAGAGTCAATTTCAATCCTTACCAACTCCAATCTTTGGCGAATATAATTGCTGACTTGATAATCCTCAGCAACCTTCATAGATACCTCAAGGTACTTCCTGACACTTCCTTCGTGCACAGTGAGTACGATGTGACCTCCACACTTGGGACAAGCCTCTCTCAAGAGCGGTCTCCGATACTTCGTCCCACATTTCGTACACCTCACTTTCTGCTTGGAGAAAGCATGCAGATTTCCTATCAGGTCAGGAAGGAAATGTGAGCTTATCACTCGTTCAGCGACGTCTTTCTCATCGACAGCGCGTATTAACTTTGCAAGTTCCAGTTGAGCCTCCATTTTTTCGATCATCGTTTCTAATGTCTTATAGGCACTTGTACGAGGACCTGCCGCTATATCAACAGTATCATGGCTAAAACCGAGATCAATATATTGTCTCTCAGTTCCTAATCTCTTAGAGATCAAATCGAACTTCTCCTCTAGATCCTTTGGATTGACTCTTCTCAAAGAGGCCTCAAAAAATTCTAGAGGATAAATGCGAGTAACATCAAGGTTATGGACCTCCTTATCGACCTCAGCTGGATTAAGTCTCATTGTTAAGACCAACGGTGCATCCATCTTGCCTCCTCTGCGCTCCGGTAGGTAGGATATAGAGAAATTTAGCAATGCGTCCATGAGTAGCATTACACAATCCTCATCACCATCGCAGTTCCTTCTCTTAGCGGAATGAAAATATGGATGCCCAAAACAAGCTGACGCATTAGTATAGCCTATGAGCCTACAAAGCACGCCAGCCGAAGTGTGTGGTGCAAGGCCAACTAATAGAGTACCTAGCAGATCCTGCAGCAAACTAGCCCTGTAATATGGTTCAAATTTGTAAAATTTAATTAGAAGATCGTCTATAAACCGTGTCGCCTTCAGCAGGTATTCTGTTCCACCTTTTGATAATATAATATCCTGAACCTTCAACTCGCAGATCTGCTCATCGCTCGTAAGAGGCTTTTTATAAATATCCTCAGTATAACCCAGCTCCATAAGCTTCTCTGGGCTTGTATTTATCTCACATGGCCGGAAATGTGTCAGTGGCATGTCTGTCAGATCGTATCGAATAGTGCCATCCTTGAAGATGCTCAAACCATGCTTTGCCCTGAGTATGCCCTTCTCCAGAGGCTCGGGCGTTTTATCCCTGGATGTAAGACCTATGACTCCCTTTAGCCTCTTTGGCTCTGGCTCACCTAGATTATCTAAAGCATTTGCATATAGCTTTTTCACGTCTACACGCGTTCTGGAAAAACTGGTTGTCTCTCTTCCACATTTAGGACAACGGTCATGTGCAAGAATGCCGCATCTCTGACAAGTTCTCTTTCTATGAGTATGACCTCCGCAATCGCATTTGAATGCAACGCCTTCTTTTCCACAGTTCGTGCACACTCTGCTTTCGATTTCCAATTCGATTAAACCAATTCCGTTGCCACTTTCATAACTTATCGCGTCATTGATTAATCTAGACTTGCCACCAGCTTCACCTATTGGAAAAAGCACATGAGGTGGAGGTTTCATCAATCTCTTATCCGATTTTTCCGGTCTGCCCATCCGAGCTCCGATGCGAGTTGGTGCCCTGGCTCTTACACTTATTCCAGCTATCCTATTTATTGCATCTAACGTCGATCCTTCCACAATCTCCCAGGATTTCCTAAGCCCTTGAGGCACTATACCTAGGCAGAGCAGGAATGGTAAAGGGTCCTCGATAAAAATACTGCCATCTCTGATTTTGTGTAATACCAACAATGTTTCTAAAGGCTCTTTGGCATCCAATGGCAGGTAAAGCTTCTCAGACACCAAGACACCTTTCGTGGAGACCAGCAAAGCTAGCTGCCTGAACTCCTCCAATGAAAGATCATGCCAAAGAAATGTATGTTTAGGATGAAGTGGAATATCAAAATTTTTTGAAATGGAAACAGCTTCTTCTCCTCCGATATTCTCCAAACCAGCTGGATCTCCTCCTGCTTTTTCTAATTCGGCAGCCCACCACTCAAAGGTGTAAGAAGCTGGAGCTAAGGATCGATTATTCTCCAAGAATTCGCCATAGCTGACTAATATCTCCCCTAAATCTAGTATCTTAGAGATTTTTGCCCTTAACGTTGATAAGATAGATTTCGGATCCTTGGGGCCGGATGGCATCCAAGCCAAGATCTCATTAGGATCATCAATTCTTACAACATCGCCGTTCAAAAGCCTAACAGTGGGACCTTCAATTGAACTCACAGGAGCCACGGCAGCTGCTTTTCCCGGTTGCTCCAATTTTATCTGGGTGCCTGGAGCCATGAACTCGCCCAATAGAAACATGGTAGCTGGATTAATACCGGATGCTGCAAGTCCAGTATTTCGCGCTCGACCATACCGCAACCGAAAACCCCCAGGACGTGATGGATGAGAAAAAACAGGTCTACCTGCTATGAGATCTCTCAGATACTTTGGGCTGGAATCTGTTTCATTTTCTCTAATACTGGCCAGGCTATCAAGCCATTCCCATCCCTCTATCCCCAGTTTAGAAACGTGTTTCTTAATTTTTGGCCTCTTGAGAGCTAGCCCTTCTGCAGTAACTAATGCCATGCCCCCACGAACTCGATTTGTCTCTATTCTAGGAAGATCACGGAAACCGGACACTTCTTCCTCTTCAGTCGGTTCGCCATCAATACATATCGGACAATTCTTAACGATTATCCTAATTTCATCATCAGAAGGAGAATATTGCAGGCCTGCTATTCTATTGTATAATCCTATTTCTTCCACATAACGCTCGATTTCTTCTGGTCTTGGCTTCCAAGGTGCGATTCCAATGTTGCGGCGCACATAATCAGCAACCAAAACAGACAAGGCCTGAGCAGTTCCTCCTGCCGAACGAATAGGTCCAGCGTAGTAAACCTTCAGATAATCAGTTCCATCATCGTTCTTGCCAAGGGCTACACGGGCTATACCTTCGATAGGTGCGGCCACAACACCTTCAGTCAAAAGGGCCACGGAGGTACGTATTGCACTATCTACTGATTCAATTTTTGATGACCCTGTACCGAGCTTGCCTCGGGCAAAATCTAAACCTATAACCAGAGCAGCCTCCTCTCTGGTCATCCCCGCCAACTCCAATTCTCTTATTCGGTTTGCTACCCCCGTTATGCCTACCAGCTTTTCTACTCGCTCTGCTAGATCGATTGCTAAAAGAATCTCAACCTGCGTTTCCGGATCCTTTCCCAGCCCCCTGGCCGATTGGGCCTTGGCCATAGCCTCATTCAGACCATCTTCAAGCTCTTGGAAATATTCCTCCGTATTCAAGATTCACCCCAGAAATATAAACCTGTTATCAAATCCCGTTTTCTAACCATAGGCTGGCCCGCTAGCTCCTGAATTAAAAGCTCAGCAGCAAAAATCTGGCCTTTCATCAAATGGCCTCCTTTGAGATTACCTCTCCAATCTGTCAATATAGCATGTACATGGACAAGAGGCTTATCATCCTTGCGGGATATATTGCCGAAACGAGAAGCTATCTCAACGGGACCCTGTATTATTATCTTCTTGTATTCGAGCGATGATTGGTCGTAAAAGGTAAGATCTGCCTGAGTCAAAGTGCCTATGACGGAAAATGATGCTGAGCTGATGCCTTCTCTTTTTGGCTAGATCAGAGATTTGATCAATGATTTCAGCATTATGATCTAACCTCGCAAGTAACCACCTATTAGACTCGAAGTTTCTGATCTGCAATCACATCTCCTCACAATCTTTTCAAAAGTTTTAATTGCATCGTGTTCGCCAAAAAGAATAATGAAGGATGTATTGAAAGGTTCGGTTCAAGTTCTCCAGGACGAAAATTGCGGTTTTAAGATCAGCCTTTAGAAAATAAAATTTAATTATCAAACAGATTCAATAAATAAATATTTCTTTTAAATGATTCAGCCTTGCAACTGAACGATATTACTTTTTAAATAAATAAGATTTGAGTAGTTCAGAAATTTGATTCAGCGTCATCTTTTTTTGGTTAGAAATTTAGCATTAAGACAATGAATTTGGATTATTTGGCTTCTGAATTGCGTGGATTTGTTGGCGTTACTCGCAAGAAAAATATCGGCAACCTCATTCGATCCTTTCCTATCTACTCAAGTGCTATTCTAGCATCTTTCGGCGAGGATGCTGCAGTCATAGATAATGGAAACGAAGTATTACTGTTGGCAGCCGACGGCATCTGGTCCAGGTTATTGGAAGCAGATCCCGAATGGGCTGGCTACTGCTCCGTTCTTGTAAATGTGCATGATATCGCAGCCATGGGCGGCTGGCCCATTGCCATGGTCGATATTTTATCGGTAAGCAATCAACAGATAGCTGATGCTGTTTTGAGAGGCATGCGCAAAGGAATAGAAAAGTTCGATGTGCCTATCATAGGCGGACATCTGCACCCAGACACTCCGTATAATGCCTTGGATGTGGCCATATTGGGCAAAGCAAAGAAAGATTCCGTGATATTGAGCAGCACTGCTCGGCCTGATGAAACAGTAATTGCAGCAATTGATCTGAAAGGCAAGGTGCACCCAAGCTTCCAGATAAATTATGATTCAACAAGCTTTAGGAAAAAGGAGCAGCTTATCAAACAGATCGACTCTATGCGCGTTCTTGCTGAAGCAGGATTAGTTTCTGCTGGCAAGGATATAAGTAATCCAGGATTGTTGGGCACCCTTGGCATGCTTCTGGAAGCCAGCAAGATGGGAGCGATCATTGATTTAGATGCGATTCCAATTCCAGACGACTTGACACTTCCTGAATGGCTCAAAATGTATCCCGGGATGGGTTTCGTTGTTACCGTTAAGCATGAGAACGCTGAAGAAGTTATGAAGATCTTCCATAATAATTTGCTGACTCCCGCAATCATAGGGAAGACCTCTGGAGATCGGAAGCTTTCAATCCAATCTGGAAATAAACATGCCGTTCTATTTAATCTTGCAGATGACTACATTACGGGCATAAAGTGATATTATGGATTCAAAGTTTATTCGATCCCTGGAAGATAGAGCTAGGAATAACCAAGCAAGGATAGGTATTGGAATTGGGAAAGCCGACGCCAAGCTGATTACATCTCTCCAATCCGCCAAAGAATATGCAAACCTTGTGGTGATTGGCAACCCGCCTTCACATAGTGACATTGACTGCATACAATCCGATGAACCATGGAAAAAAATAAGTGAGCTACTGGCTGATGGTGAGATTGATGGAGCAGTAAGAGGCAATCTTCCTGCCTCGAAAACCATGAAGGCTCTGGCTAGTCAATTCAACATCAAGATCAGGCGTTTAGCCCTCATCGAGCTTCCTGGCTGGGCATTCTTCATCGGTCCCGTTGGAATAGATGAGGGAGATGCGATTTCTGATAAAATGGAATTGATTCTTGAAGGGGCAAATTACCTGCAACTATTCGGTGTCTCTCCAATAGTCTCAATCTTATCTGGCGGCAGAATGGAAGATTTAGGCCGCAGCGAACGTGTAGACAGAAGCTTGGCTGAGGGGGAATTCATCGCAGCTAGAGCATCGGAAGTTGGAATTAGAACCATACATAGAGGAATATTGATTGAAAAGTGCAGAGGCGATGACATGATCTTAGCGCCTGATGGAGTTTCTGGTAATCTTATCTTCCGAACGCTGTTGCTGCTCTGCAATGCAAATTCAATGGGTGCGCCTGTTCTCATGGACAAAATCTTCGTGGATTCTAGTCGGGCAAGGGGCAATTTTGACGGGCCTATTATGTTGGCAAGTGCAATGGCAAGCTTAAAATAGGAATTAATTTTTAAAATAAGAAATTATGTATAAAACCAATAGAATAAAATTGGTATTAAACAAATGAGACTGTCCATACTTCATTCGATGATCAATTTATAAATAATTCTTAAATCTAGCTCATGATTTGGCATAGACATCTCTCTTATCAATTATTTTTTGGGATTTTCCAACTGTCCTTGGTATGGTCCCCTTTTCCACTAATTCGATCCTACTCCGGATATTTAGAATTGATTTCAGCTTATTCTCAACATTTCTTTGGATCTTGGCCAAATCTTGAAGCTCGCCAGTGAAAACTTCGTCTTTAAGCTCTACTTGTATAGTTAGCTCATCGAGACCGTGTCTTTTCCTATCAATGATTACTCGGAAGTAATCCCCCACCTCAGGCAATTTCATTAGAACCTCTTCAATTTGACTTGGAAAGACGTTTATGCCCCTTACAATAAGCATATCATCTGCTCGGCCAAGGAACCTATGAACTTTAATGCTGGTTCTTCCGCAATTGCACATATCATTCATTGAGAAAGTAATATCGCCAGTGCGATATCTCACGAGAGGCATGACCTCTTTAGTAAGAGATGTAAGTACAAGCTCG
Organism: Methanotrichaceae archaeon; assembly: GCA_022865315.1. Taxonomy (GTDB): domain Archaea; phylum Halobacteriota; class Methanosarcinia; order Methanotrichales; family Methanotrichaceae; genus JALHSR01. The sequence continues at coordinate 9,666 of JALHSR010000318.1, forward strand.
CCCGGCTCTCCGGGCGAGCAGGGCTCATCATTTTTATCGAGGATCTCAACAATGAAATGGTCTTCCCAAATGTGCAAACCATTCTGCTCTTGGCATTCAAATCCCACACCGGGACCGAACATCTCTGAAAGCCCATAAGAGTCGTAGGCTTTGATATTCAATGCATCTTCTAACTCTTTCCTTGCCTCCTCGGACCATGGCTCAGCTCCAAAGCATCCTATCTTTAGTTTGAGCTTATCTACTACGTTCATTGCCTTGGCGGTTTCTGCAAGATAAAGAGCATAAGATGGCGTACAATGCAATACTGTTACTCCAAAGTCTTCCATAATCTCAAGTTGGCGTTCAGTGTTTCCAACTCCAGACGGCACGGCCATAGCTCCTAAGCGCTCGATGCCAAAATGTATGCCGAGGCCACCGGTGAAGAACCCATAGTTAACGGCATTTTGAAAAATATCGCTCCGATTCACCCCAACCATGACAAAGTCCCTGGCCATCATATCCGACCAGATATCGATATCGTTTTTTGTGTACCCAACTACTGTGGGTTTACCTGTTGTCCCCGACGAGGCATGCACTCTAACTACCTCTTCTGACGGAACAGCAAAAAGTCCAAATGGATAATTTTCTCGAAGATTGACTTTTCGTGTAAACGGAAGATTGCTAAAATCCTTCAAGCTTTGAATATCCTGAGAATGAATCTCTAAATTCTTTAAATTATCCTGATAGAAAGGTATATTATTGTAAACCTTTTCCAATGTGCTCTTTAGACGCCGGAGCTGTAAATTCTCCAGTTCATCTCGCTTGATAAGTTCTAGCTTAGGTTGCCAATAATTCATTCTTATCCCTGATTAGTTGATTAATGTGCCAAATTGTGACATTAGAGACACCATAAGGCTATATCAATAATTCCCTGGTAAACAAGACTAATGAGGCTGATAAAATTCTTTAAGAGATTTATCTTTCGGGATTGCGAAGGGCGGAGCGAGAAGACCCCATCCTTCCGGGTGGGGATGAGAGCGAAGCCCTTTGCCCTAGTAACTAAAAACTATAACTCTGTTAAAGGTATTATATAATTGCCTAATAACATGTACCGCA
>JALHSR010000319.1 GCA_022865315.1 Methanotrichaceae archaeon
CCTTTCGAATGTGCGGATATATGCCCCAAAACATATCCGCAACATATCCGCAACATATCCGCAGAATCTAAATTAGCTGATCGCATTATCCTTTACCGTCTTAACTGCCCAAAGTTTAAATTTAGTGTGTTTATCTTCATCTTGTGTCAACATCACTCCGTTACTGTATCTAACATTCAACTTTTTCCTTAGAAAATGTGCAAAACGTTTAGTTACGTTGCCAGGATATTTGATTATATCAGCCAACTCAGAAGGCACATGTTTGCTTATCTCGGTGTGAGAATTTTGGCATTCCGCAAGTATCTCTCCAGAAGTGAATCCTGTATCCCCTTCCAGGTTATGCCAGGCCAGGAAGAAATCGCCCCATTCATCAGTTCCGTAATCAATATCTTCATACAATATGGCTAGATTGCCCAAAAATCCGCCAACTTTGGCATAAGCAAGTATCCCGTCTACAATCTCCACCCATTCATCAAACCCGCCTACAGTAATATCCGATCCTTTAGGTCTACCAGCAATAACCCAGGCCCTGACCATTGTTAGAAGTGCGGTGAGAATGTATCCCCGGTTATCGGCTACCCATTTGATTATATTACTATGCCGGAACGATTGTAATTTCCGTTCCCATGGTCTGGCCATTTTAGCGTCTACTTGAATCAGGTAACTTCGTCTGGGCAGATCTCCACGCAACAGGAGATTGTTCCCGGTTGCATAAAAGACGGTTCGTTGCGGGTATTCAGGTGTCTCGGTCTTTCCAAGCGTCCGGTCTTTCCATACGGTTGAAGTTATCACGCGTGATAATGTATCTGACTTGAGATCGGATGCAATATTATCCAAACATGTTAACTGATCACCCCTTCTCATTATGCTAGTAATCTGTTTTCTCCATTCTTCTTCGTTATCATGTGGACTTTGAGCAGCCATCCTTAGGCCCGTGCCAACAATACAAACCAACTCAAGAAGCAATGATGCACCCGTCCCCGGCTGTGGTTTGTCGAACAACCCCATAGGCACACATCCTTTTATCATTGGCCGCACTAATGGAGTCAGGAATGCGGCAATGGTATTGGCTTTAGAAGCATCGTCAACAAAAGGAAAATCGGATAACACTTCTGTTATGAAGAAATTGGCCGCTTTCTCCGCATCCTCTTGAGTTACATTATCCGGTATTTGAGACACGACCAATGATAAATCAAGGTGGTAATACAATCCGGTCTGTTTATCGTATCCCGATTCTATTAAGACCGTGCCATCTGCCCGAACCACTGGCGCCCGGACGATCCCGTTTATGAAAGGAATATGTGAATCATCCCATCCATCAAGAGCCATTACCCCCCGGACTAACTCTAGCGGCGGATATACTTGATATGGCTCAAATTTCCGGAATCGTATGAAAGCGGCAGCTTTGTCGAATTCATTTCTCAAAGCATAATCAGTAAAATCGTCTAAAACTAATTTACCTTCATCAACTTTCTTGAGTCGGCATAATGCTCCGCCGTGTTGGTATATACTGGGAGGACTGTTGCAGTCATAAAATGCTACAAGTACGGCATTCAAGGTCTCAGTAAGATCCCCCGTTAGTTCTATGCGGTGACGTGTGTTTGATTGGGGTTCGGTTTGTGTGGTCTGATCATCTTCCGCTGCAGTTCCTTCTTCTGTATTGGTGTCTTCAGGCGGCTTCCATTGGCATTCAGTACACCACTCACGAGGAATGTATGCCCGCAACTCACTGCAAGGATGATATGAGCCACCTTCATCGATGAACTTATGAACACCATTAAGCTGATATTGAGTCGCTGCATGTTTATAATTAATGAAATTTTTTGCGACAGAATGTATAAACTCATCCGAGTATCCAGACTTGATAAGAGCTGTAGCCCAAGCCATCCTTAAAGTGTGATTTCCACCTTTGCCATGATCAAAATTGTTTATACCGCCCGTTGCGAGTTGTACTGTAAGCTTTCGTAGACACAGATTAAGGGTTTCATCATGTCCCAACTCAACTAGATCATCAATCGTGTCTCTGTTGGCATCGTAGGCCTTATCTTGCTCGTTCTCTTTCTTGACTCTATCGCGTCTTGCCTTCTTTGCTTCTCTCTCCAGGTCATCAACAGTTTTCTGGGCCCAAAAAGCATCTTGGAACAATTGCAATTGATCGGGCCGAAGCTTTTTGACGAAGCCAAGTATTGCCTTTTTTAATGTCTCAGCTTCTACATATACAGGATCCGTATCGTCTATGAGCTCATATCTATTGCCAGAAGGATGCAGACTGCCAGGCCCTAATACCTGAGTTCTGTAAAACTTGAAATGGCCTAAGTTGCCAAGTTCGATATGTGCTTTGCTACTTTTTATATCACTGAGATAATAGAAATGTATGCCTTTACCTGTCTTGACTCTCCTAGTGGCCTCAGGAATGGTATCAAAGAATCCGCCTTCTTGAAATGATTTGACATCATCCGCGTCTATTTCGATTAACGCAGCTTGCTTACCATTTCCATTGACTTGATGCATGCTGCCAGCTACGATGCCATAATTACCGCCTTGGTCAAGCCACCTTTGAAGTTCTGGATTATCAAATGCATAAGTGTTAGTTTGCCAGCCACTCACAAACGGCTTTTTCATATCTGATAATTTTCGGTAATCTTCAGCTTCGTTTTCCTCGTTGGCGAGTTTAAGCAGCTTGTTTCTAGATAGCCCGACTTTGCAGAATTGGTATTCTGATGACCTGAAACATTCAGGTATTCGAGTAGGCTTATCCATTAGATGTACTAGCCGTTCTATTGTCAAATCTGTGGCCGTGGCCGTTATCTAGATCCCTCCGTGCAAAATCAACATCATTCAGCCACTTTCGCATTTTTTTGATGCTCCTTTTGTTATTGAGTTTGGCTTGGAACTTAGCGATCTCACAGGGCATGGCAAGCCTCCCTGAGTGAATCTGATACTACTGGCTTTTCTATCACAGGCTCGGAAGGTATTCTGTAGAGGTACTGCTTCTGAGGGATATCCGTGTGCAGAACTGCAATATTTCGACCAATAAAAGGACTCAGCTTTTGCTTTATCTCCATAGGAAGATACACCATTATCTTGCCGATTTTTGCGGCGAGGAAATCCTCATACTCAATCAGCTCATAAAGCGTACCAAGAACCTCCTCATAAGGAGCTAATCTGACTATTTTATCTTTAGTTTTCATATGGTTTTCACCAACAAAGTATTAGCACTCATTATTAGCATTCATTAGTTTAAATAAAAATCCTTGTTAATGTGATTCCTATGTTGGTAAGTACCTATCATTTAAGATTGGGAATCATAACCGTTTACAGATACCGCAAAGTAAATCTAGAATAAAAAATTTAAAGAAGCCAAATGAGAAAATTCACTCCTAATGAAATTGATTTGCTCATGATATTATCCGATAATAGAGGATGGCCGGAGTGGGATTTAGCTAAACGATTAAATAAAAAAGAGAGTAATCTATCAGTAGTACTAAAACGCCTTAAAAAAGAAAGGTGTGCCACTACATATGGATACTTGAGAATTCGGCCATACGATATAATAGATTTGGAAAGCCTTGAAAATAAACTTCGTTTGGCTAAAGATCCAGTCTCCTCCTATGTGAAAGAATATTGCATTCCCGGTGTGAGGGATCTACTGGACAAACCAGAGTTTCATTTTGATTTTAAATCTAAAACGATGGTGGAGGTTCCGGCCTTAGCTCTCAGCTTAACCTATCTTATTGATGATCCATCGCTATACGATGAAAAACGCTTTATTGATGTCGCATTAAGTAATTTAACAACGAAGTTAATTGGGCAGAAACCGCAGGGTAATAAGCTCAGACTTCTGAATAGGTTACTTTTGGAGGAAGCATATCCAAACGAGATAGCCAAGATTAGAAAACCTATAGTATGCGAAGGAGTCCGTCCTACAACAAATCCTAAATCGACTCAGCCGAGTAAGCGAGAGTTCCCTTTATATATAAATAATGATTTCAGAATATTCGAGTTAATTGCAAATTCCCTTCTCATAGGAAGAAGAAAGCATTCCCGAATGAATGATCAATTATATGATTTCATTTGCTCAGAATACGTAGGTCATTTTTTTAGGAAATTCGGGAAAGAGGATGTGTTGAGGTTCGCAGAAGGCTTGGCAAAAAGAGAATATAACACTTTTGCATTGCGTGCTCATTACAGGGGTTTCATCACGTTTGAAGAATATATTAAATATACTGAATATGACCCTTTTTATTCTCAATCCTCTAAATTAATGGAAATGGCAAGAGAGTTGAAGCGTGCTACTGTCCCGGATCATCAGAAGAAGGTGGATGAGATGAAAAAGAAGCCGGCAAAGGGGACAGTCAATAAAGGTAATGGTGAATAATTCTCAAATCCCCAGCTGCGGTATATGCGCCAGATAGCTCTCCTTTAGCTCCTTGAGGTCGATGTGATCATAGATATCGATAGCTTCCCTATTCGCGTTTCTTCTGAGCAACTATCCCGTTACAAGATAAAAGCATGCAAAAAGTATTTGTTGAAACCATCCCAACTACTAAGCAGATCCAGAGACACCAAACTTTATAAATTCTATTATTATTTCAAAAATTGTTTAAAAAAAAGGTGGAGACAAAGTCACTTATCAAGATGGTCTTAGCGGTCTATCAGGCCTTATCGGTCTCTCTTTTTTATCAAGATTCTGGCTGCTAAATGAAGGTTGATTGATATCTAAAATCTCCTTTTTAATTGAATTCAATTGTGTGACCTCTTTTGCATCTTTTATCGTACAACTCTGACAAACAGTTAGTGATCCAATTCCCTCATTAAGAGTAAGTTTAGCAGGATTCTGGTCGTGATTCAAAGATTGATTGTTCTCTAGATTTTCTTTATCGATTGAACCAGATTGTGCAATTCCTTTTGTTTTGACTTGGATGCAATCTTGACCCTTAATCTGTGTTCCGCCAATCTCCTGAAAGAGATTTCCTTCGATATTGATTTCTGTTGTCTCTCCCACATCCAAACTATCAAGTCCCAATCCAGCCACTAGTGTAGGGGTATCGAATTTGAAAGTGATATCCGTATAACCATCCCCATCAAGATCGACGCAGTCGCAGAGATTCCCTTCGAAAGGAGTTGCTACATCTTCATAATTATGCCGAATGGATTTAACTCCGTTATAGCCATCTCTTGTTAACTTTACAGTTTCAGGATCTATTGTAGTTACATCGAAAGTGTTGGTTCCAAGTATTGCCACTGGAAATACCCCTTTAGCTTTTGTATTGATCGGATTCGGACAACTGCCCGGTTTAATATCGAGTTTAACACAAACGTAAGTGACTAGCTTTGCGATATCTGATCCTACCGATCCACAATCATTGCTCACGATTACATTATACTCACCAGAGTCACTTGAAGTAACGCTATCTATGGTATAGGTAGCCGTGTTTGCTCCGCTGATATCCTGATCGTCTTTCTTCCACTGATAGCTCAAAGGCTCCGATCCAGTTGCTGTTACACTAAAGGTTGCTTGTTCTCCTAA
>JALHSR010000320.1 GCA_022865315.1 Methanotrichaceae archaeon
AAGCATGAAGAAGCTCATATCTGATCAATGGAATACCCTCTCATGTTCGATCAGTTATGCCAAAGGCTGGATACGGAGATTCTTAGTGCGAACTGACTACAATACATCTAATTATTAGAAGTTGTGCGGATGACTATAATTCTTCTGGGGACAGAGATAACAAAGGCTTTAATCCCCATCCAAAAATATCTGCTGGATTCTGCCCATTCACATGTGCACCGTTCCGATAATCACCCGAGAAAATAACTATTTCTCTAAACCCGCTAATACCACTTGCTCCGACTATGACCGGTTTTTCCATTGCCATTGCTTCCAGAGCTACAATTCAAAAGGGTTCATATTTGGAAGGAAAAACCGCTATATCGCAAGCTGCCAAATGACGAATTCTTTCTTCCTCTGGGACAAACTCAAAACATGTCTTTACCTTGTCTATTAAGTTACAAAATTGGGAGATTGAATTGGCCACTGTTCCTTCAAGATCTCCTTGTCCCAAAATCACGAGTTTGACTTTGGGATCTTTTACTATCGTCATGGCATCAACTAATTCAATCACTCCCTTTGCTGGAACTAATCGCCCAATAAAAAGCAACATTTTTTCATCATCTTCAATTTGATACTTTCCTCTTATTGCCAATCTTTCTTCATCAGTGACTTTTTTGGGATCGTATTTTTGAGTGTCGACTCCGTTCCAGCAAACTCTGATTTTTCTTGGATCAAATCCTTGATTGATAAGATCTTCTTCAATTGTAAAACTCACCGTTATGATTCTCTTAGCTGCTTCTCCCGTTTTCCGCTCGATAGATGCTATTTGTCTGAGAACCATTTTCCAATGCTTGTCCTGGTTCTGTAGAGTGAAGATGAAAAACGAGTGGTAATTCTGTATTTTTTTCAGCGATCATCCCAGCAATTCCGCTTAACCAATCATGAACTACAATTATGTCAAATTGTTTTCTCTCTTTTTTTATTAAATCGATAAACTTTGCTGCACTGAAAATATTGAAAAGAACAATTCCTGGAATTCCCCAATGATGAATATCCGGAGGAAGCAATGAATCAAGAATCCCTCTCGGAATATTAATTGTCATCGGTCGATAAATCTCAATGTCGCCAATATTTTCTTCAGTTTTTAGAGCACCATCGTTTAAGGCAAATATTGTAATCTCATAACCCAAGTCCGCTATGGCTTACACATATACTGGGCATACGTGCCTAACCCGCCTACTAACTTTGGAGTGTATTCCTGAACAAAGTATGCAATCCTCAAACTCTCATTGAATACTTTCGCCTTGCCTGGATCGCATATTTATGAATGTCAATTCAATATTTATCTTGCAGAATCCGAAGATTGCACGAGGCCCTACAAGATTCATGGCAAAGAGTGCGATCTTCCTCACCCCCTATTTTTAGCGATATTTATGGTTGACTGGGTCGTCCATCTCTACTACATCTAGGCTTATCTTATGGTGACATCTCCAGAGCAGTTTGATTATCCTCTGCGGTCTTCTTCGAAGTAGCACAGGTGATAACAAATTTAGCCAAAGGTTGAATTTATATTTATTAGATCTTTTTTATGTCGCCTTTCATCTGTATGTACTGTTCTCGGGTTAGTTCGGGGTCATTTCGCCAGCCGTAACTGTCCTCCTTCTCGAAGAATCAGATATAATATCAAGAAGCTTATGCCTAACCAAGGCACCAGGACAGCCAATCCCCAGAGAAGTCCATTTTTGCCTCTCTTTTCTGCATCTTTGTAAACTAGATAGGCAAAGCCAAGAATATTAGCCATGTTACAACCGTACCAATCCCCATAAAGGGGAACCAATCCATCATGTGGATGTATGGCATTTCGCGTCTCATGATTTATCCCCAAGACCAATTATGATCTTCGACAATCAACGTATATAACGAGATAGTATGCCTATCTCCGCAATTTGAGACTCAAACGGATTGCCCAGCGTGAGAGCTTGAAAAACAAGAATGTGCAAATTCAATTCATGAGGATTAACCACATCACAATGAATTCCCCATCCATTCAACATAGACCGAAATGAGAACGCCTGCAGCGTGGACTGGACCTTCATCTTCTGCCAGGTTTTGGCCATCGGCCTTGGCGAGTCTCGAGGGCCTTCCTTAAAAGCAGGACACATGATCTTCCAGTTTAGCCAGATTTTCAGGAATGAGTTGCCTATCATATTTCTTGATTAAAATGAGGAGGTTGGCGAAAGTCAAGAAAGGGAAAAAGAGGTGGTTAAAACCTTTATCGACTTTTGCCTATACTATTTACGACAATTATCTAAATATAAAATTTTCGGTTATTACGAGACATAAAAAAGAACTGGGATTCCGATCTAATTTTGATCTCTGAATCGAAACGTCAGATTTAAATTGCATATTTTGAATCAACATTATGGAGTGGGTTAGGTGATAAGAAGATACATAATCATGTTAGTCCTCAGCCTTTTATGCACAACTGCATTTTCTGAGGATTGGCTAAGCGGAGGATACGTGGGTTCTCCGAACTACGGAGAGGTTAGGCAATATTTTACAGACCCAATATTTTATTCGGGACTTCCCGTTTCGCAGCCTATTGGCATCTATGAAACCTACAATGCAATACCCAATTTCAAGCAACCATTATATTTAGAAAATATGCATCCAGATACCTACGAAATAATTTCCAAAGTGGTACTACGCTGAGTCGTTACTCTTTTTCAATTTTGCCATCCGACTTCAAAAGCGGATCTCCAGCATATAGGCCACCCTATCAACCGCCAGCGATAATCCCCAAACCATTGCCAATTTCAGGTGATACTCCTCTGACCATACAGTACCCAGATTCAAGAAAATTTGATGTATATGTGGATGGTGTTTATGTTGGCTCAGGATTGGGCGGAACCTTCACCACCAAAGTTCAAGGTGGCATGGCTCATGAGATAACAGTATGGGATGGATTCTGGAATTACCAGAAGAGTGTTTACTTTGAGCCTGGGATACAAAAGGTGATCTATGTAGAGGCAGTTTAGCCGTCATTTAAGAGCGGCGAGATTTACCTTTCTCGATTTTCATTTATATGCCTGGATCTTAAAAACGTTCTAAAGGGCTTCAGCTTACCATCATGTGGCGATCCTCTTTGCGGTAGAAATCTGGCTAGTCAACCAGCAGTCATTCCCTGGACCACCGGGGTATGATCTAGCAGCCTTCAAGGAGAGTTCTCCGTTGATAATCGTCTAAAGAGATAACCGGAACCAACCTTCTTGGAGGTTCTGAGGATCAGAAAGCTTGGATTCATCGTTCATTTTTTCAGGCAAATCCCCCTCGCAGAAGTGTAAACTAGGTGACCTAGAAACAATTATCGGAATTGACTATGACAAGCATGATCAGGATAACTCTTCTATTAGCCAGTCTGACCGGATTGATGCGTTTGATTGGCGGAGCTTTTTGAGGCAGAAGCGGCATTTTATTAGCTCTTCTCATTTCTTTAGTTATGAGCTTTGGAACTACTGGTATGGCGATAAAATTCTTTTGAACATGTATCTTCCAGGCATGGCCAAGTCCTCCAAGAATGGATTGATTCCAGGCGAGCAAAACAGTATTGTAGCCTCCTGAGACGCTTGTTTCGGGGCTTTGGAGATGCACGCCACAATCTCATGGGAGTCCACAATGAGTAGTGGGTCATGTTCGACAATAATCTGGCTGTAGTGGGCCTCTTCCAAAATGGTCATCAACCGGACGGTGGTGAACCATCGCCTTATTTCCAGTTCCATGAATCGCCTATGCATGCGACTCAGTATGCCCGGAAGTCGCCGGAGAAGAAACAAAACCTTGAACCGCTGGAGGTCAAGGTTACGGTTGAGCATCCTGATTTAAACAATTGTCTGGGAACCACTACGTGTTGATTGGAATTCCTTTATTCCAATTTTTTTGACCAACAAGTA
>JALHSR010000321.1 GCA_022865315.1 Methanotrichaceae archaeon
ATTTTCATGGATTGATAATGGGTTTCTAGTGTTGTTTTTTGCGCCTCACCAACTTTGTTTGCGCTATCGGTGTGTTGAGAATTTGTATAATACCAAGGTGGATCTGCGTAGATAATACGATATTTACCATCTGGTAATAATGGGGTTTCTGTTTTAAGTGGACTAGGTAAATAATGATTAACTAATTTATGCCATGATATATTTTTGCCCTCGGGTACTTCATCGAGATTGGGATATTTCTCATAAAACTGAATTGCATAATATAGAGTTGTCAGGGATATGCCAATAGATTCTCCAACGCGTTGGAGAATCTTTTTTCCATAGATTTCTTTTCTGTCAAGATTATTTTCTGTTACGATCCGTTCCCCCAACAGATGATATCCCTCTACCAATGCCCATCGGCTAATGAATACCGCCTCAGTAACGATTGCATTGCAATCATCGACCAAGAGTACGTACCATGGTTCTTGCGTTACATCGGTTATTATTTCGATCTGGCTGGCTTCCATCAATGCTCCTATAACATTCGCCCGCCTCACGTTAGCCGTTGTCCTGTCACAGCAGCGGGGTTTACGTGAAGCGGGCGATTGTCGGCTAATAAAAAACCTCGCTCACTGTGACATAACTATAGTATCACTTATCGTATCTCTTGTAAAGGTTCTCCCTGGGTTGCCCGACCCCTACCGTGAAAGTCGGGCAACCATGAGGAGGAGAATGACTAGCCGCCTCCGGCTAGCTGACTTGGTGCAGCTGCAGTCTTGCTTTCCAGTATCTTCTGGATCGCACGCAGCTCTCCCTGCTTGTATTTGCGCGTCTCTACCGGCATAACAGGGTCACGCAATGACTTGGTGAGTGCATTCGCCATCGCAGCCAGCGCAGGTACAGCCAGGTCGCTCAAATCCTTTCCATGTGAGCTGGTGGTTACTTCTACATCATCGATTGGCATCAGATTGTCTGGGAGGATGGCGACGAACCCGTCGGCATCGGATGGTGGTACTACTGGCGGTACTGTTTCCGTGGCAACCACGTCGATCATTCCTTCACGTCAGTATGATGCAGTGATTCTAGGTGAAAATCTAGATTATCCACCTGATCCTTACCCTTATTTTCATTCCTCGCAGATTAATGGAGGTTTTAATATCTCTGTCTATAAAAATTTAGCAGTTGATTCCTTACTTGAAGATGCTCGTCTTTCAATTGATCCAGCCTTTCGAGCAGATAAAATAAAGAATTTTTCTAAGATTGTCTCTGGAGATCTGCCAGCAGTCTTTATCTGTAGCGCTCCTTATCTTTATGGTACTAATATCTCGGTAAAGGGTGTTCCTAAAATAAGAATTGCTGAGAATTCTTCTGACCGATTCTTAGAGATCGGCTCTTGGTATATCAAAAGCGAGAGGAAAAGCAAATAGCCTTTTTGACAGTAGGGATTTTTTAAGGTTATAATTGATAGGAAACTTGCCCAGATGGCGGAATTGGCATACGCACAAGCTTGAGGAGCTTGGTCCTTCGGGACGTGGGGGTTCGAGTCCCCCTCTGGGCATTGAATTTGGTCGCTTAGCTCAATGGCTAGAGCACTTGGTTTACATCCAAGGGGTTGCAGGTTCGAATCCTGCAGCGACCACCATGTTATTATTATATTGAGAGCTGAAGGATACGAACCAAGAGGGGGTCGGGGAGATGCTACAGCAATCTCCCCGCTCGGGGTGACAGCGAGCATAGCGAGCGCCAGAGGGCGGAAGCCCTATGGAGAGAAGCCGAAGGCTTCGATGTGAGATTCCTGCAGCGACCACCATTATTGCAATTATGAGATTTGGATAATAAA
>JALHSR010000322.1 GCA_022865315.1 Methanotrichaceae archaeon
ACGAAATATTCGTGTGATGACTAGCGCGCGCTCGTTTTTAAGTAGCTTCATGAAGAAGGCTCCACAGTGACCTTCATAATTAGAACTACTGACTTCCGCGCGGGAAGTTACCTCCTTATGAAAATGAATATGGATTCCCACCTTATAGGCTCCGTAGAGATCTCAATAAAATGCTCACCTTTCTGAAGCCCAAAAAAAGACCCCTAGAGGAAAACCGGAGAATGTTATTCTCCTGCATGAGACTCCACCAACGCTACGCCGGCTGAATATACAGTGAACTCAGCTTTGTCAGTCCACTGCGTGCGATAGAGTTGATACCTTAACTCTCGAATAGCCGATCGGAACAAATAGGGAAAAGCAGGTAACAACTGTCAGCCTACTCGATGACCCTCCAGCACAGGTAACCATCATTGGCCCCCAATCCGACCGGTCTATCGACGCCCATCCATCATAGTTCCAAGACTAAAACCAGAACAATCTATCTGGCTATACCAATTCTAATCATCTTAATGGATACCGCAATTCTGTTCAACATTTCCTTTCTCAGAGAGATTACCGCCTTTGTTTTTCTTTCATTTGTACCAGGATTCATACTACTCAGCATTATGAAATTGAAAGAGATTCACATTGTCGATACTATCCTGTTTTCAGTTGGGTTAAGCATCGCATTCCTAATGTTCGCCGGCCTACTCTTCAATCAGTTCATTCTCTTCGGAGTTCCCCGACCCTTATCTACCATTCCTATAACGATCTTTCTAAGTCTCGCAACCTTCATCCTCATCATGGTGCACTACACACAAGGCTCCTCAGATGACGCCACCTCATCGCACATTCATTGGGAAGAAACGCGTGGTATCATCTCAAGATCAATAATGCTTCTCATTCTTCCATTTTTGGCGTTCGCCGGTGCACTTTTTCTCAACATCCCCATCCTACTTACATTAATGATCGTTATATCTGTCCTGTATATTTTGAGCCTGACTTCTAGCAACCTTATCCCATATAAACTATATCCTCTAATGATTTTCACAATCTCCTTTGCTCTTCTTATTCACGTTGTCTTCACCTCGAATTACATCATAGGCTTTGATTCCAACCTTGAGTATTATGTCTACAAGCTGACCCAGATCAACGATCAATGGAGTCTCTTCAACACTTATAACAACCCCCTCTTAACACCTACAGCCAACTATAATTCTATGTTGTCCATTACCATTCTCCCGACCATTTACTCCTCTATGTTGAGTTGTTCCGGAGAAACAGTTTTTAAGGTACTTTATCCATTTCTCTTCTCTTTACTTCCTGTGATATTGTTTCGAATCTATGAGACCCAGGTAAGCAGACTAACCTCACTTGCATCAGTATTCTTTTTTATATCTGGATTACTGGTCTTTTATGGAGTTTCCCCGATTAGTCTTGATAGACAAATCGTGGCAGAATTCTTCTTTTCTCTATCAGTTCTAATCATTCTTAGTAAGAACATACCTATTAACAAAAGAAGGCTACTCCTCATTGTATTCGGTGCAGCCTTAGTCGTGTCCCATTATTCTCTAGCGTATATCTATTTGGTGTTTATTTCCTTTATCTACGTCGTGTCAAAGATTAAACGCCATACTAATGTGGTTCCGAACATCGTCATAGTCATTTCACTCTTTGCAATAACCTTTTCTTGGTACAGTATTTCTATCTCTCCTCTCAGTTCACTAAAGGAATTTCTTTATACCTTCATCTCTAAATTTATTTCCGATATATTTAACCCATCGGCGAGGATAAATGCACCCCTCGTATCCACGTCTTCATCGAATATTATAAACAGTATTTCTTTAGGGATATTTATTGCTGCACAATTTTTGATTGCGTTAGGCATTCTTATTATAATATGTAAACCTGAGAGAATCGGACTCGATCCAGCTTATAGGACGATCACAATCCTGAGTGCAAGCATATTGTTTTTGTCCTTGGTATTGCCGAATTTTGCACGGTCTCTTAATTTAGATCGTTTCTATGCGGTAAGTCTTCTATTTCTTGCCCCGTGTTTTGTCCTTGGTTTTAATTTCGCCTTTAATTTGAGCAGGAACATGCTTTCGAGAGCAACTAGTCATCATGTTTCAGTAGGTAGACACAGCGTAGCAAG
>JALHSR010000323.1 GCA_022865315.1 Methanotrichaceae archaeon
AAGGGCTGCTAACGGAGTTGGAGAAGATCAAAGTAATGATTTTGCCTGATGGACAGAAGATCACCACGGAGATTACCAAGAAGCAGCGTGAAATCCTGGATGCCCTTAATATGTGTGCCTAAATGCTGGGGAGGTCAGGTTGTAACTATCAAAGGGTTCAAGTCAGAAATTAATTTTTATTCGAATAAATGGGGAGACAAGAGATGCGACATTAAGACGTCTCTTGCCTTTTGCCTGATTAACTTTTTATTATGACCTTTTCAGAATGCTAATATGAAGGCATTGAATCAACATTCATTGGCAAACTCGATACATTTTCAGTCATTTCTGATGGCAATGCTATGTAATTCAAGGTCCTGTCCGGGCCATAGGATAACTGCAGCTCGTTTCCTAAGATGGTAAAACTATCAGCGTATTCAAGGGCAGATAGATATTCCGCCTCCTGTCTCATTACTAGTTTGCCACACATCATTCTAGTTCTGGCAGGTGTAGATATCGATAATTTAGAGTTAATTATATCATATTTAGCGAAATAGCGGTTGCACCCAGAAGATCCGCTTACTATACTATCGGTTGAATTAAAAAGCGCAGTTATCTTAGCTCCTTTTAATAGAGGGCGTTGGTTATTCTGTTCACCATAAGATTTCAATGACCACGTTGTATTTTCGTGAGTTATCTCGGCCGCCCCTACTTCGGTCTCACCGCCCGAAATTGAAATGATGGTTGTTTCATTGCTTGTACCCAAGTTGACAATTGGTTCAGAAACATTTTCTGGTTGAACACTCTCTGTTTCATTTTCTAGTTGAACACTCACTGTTTCAACTTCGGATCTAGGCGCGTAATTCAATGCCAATCCTGGTCCATATAATATGAATAGCTGATCGCCTAGGATAATGTAGCCTTGCGTTGCTATTAAGGATATCAAATATTCTTGCTCTTGTTCCATAATAGGCTCGGGGCACATCATCAAGGTTGTAGCTGGCAAAGAGATATTCATTCGGGAGTCGTTGATAGCATAGCTTGCGGAATATCTGTTGCATCCAGCCGAGCCGCTGACCATATTATCTGAGCTATTAAAGAACGCTGTGATCTCCGTATCCGACAGAACTGATCGTGGATTATTTATGTCTCCATAGTATTTCAGCACCCACGTGGTATTCTCCAAAGTAGCACATTGTGCTTCAGTTTTATTTATGATCTCCATCAAAGTCCAATTGATAGTGGTACGATCCGCTCCAGATGTATTTACCATCTCTTCTTTAACGCGCAACTCGTAAATGTAACCTTCATCATATTGGAAACCCTTGATTAGGTCATAGAAAAGACTCCATTGATCATCAGGTTTGTCTTTAACAAGCATGCATTTTTGTGGGGCCACACCTATGCAATCGACAATGCATGGCCCTACATAGATTGTTTTCTCAACCGAATCTTCTTGGCCATTATTTGCCGCGATGCCAATGATGACAAGCATCAATAAAGTTACCAAATAGCTAATTGCTTTTTTCATATATGCTTCAACCTCCATATTTGTTGGAATATGATGGAAGCTATTCGGCTACCCACCAAGGTTGCGTTATAGGTTTGAATATAAGTATATGATAACATAAAAATTTTTTGTATTATACTCACTTTGATTTTTTAATTTAAATATTTATTTTATGCTTGAGGACTCCTATAAACTGGCATCTCGTTTTAGTATCGAAAATGTTATATACTAACATTATTATCTATTACTATGGATTCCTTTACTACCTGGATACTGCGAGGACTTCATGAGAAACAAGGAAAGACCAGGCTATCCCAGATATCCGATTTGATCGATTGGATGCCATTTCGTCAGATCCTCGATGAGATTTGTATACAAATAAAAGTGAGAGAGGTGGATGGCCAAACTGTGACGTTATTGTTATGTTCAAGATACTGATACTTCAGCAATGGTTTGGCTTGAGCGATCTTGAAGTTGAAAGACAAATGGCTGAATGCATATCATTTATGGCATTTCTTGGTTTTCCAAGTCCATTCTCTGATTCCAGAACCATATGGTTATTCAAAGAACGAATGGCGGAAACTGGAAAAGATAAGATAGTCTGGTCGGAGCTTCAAAGACAGCTAGACGCCAAGGGATTGCAGGTTAAACGTGGGACTATTCAAGATGCCACATTTATCGAAGCAGATCCCGGATCATCAAAGAAACCACGCGGCTAGGAGGCTAAAACTCGTCGTAGCCGAGAGGGAACCTGGGCCAAGAAAAGCGATGAACCCCATTTCGGATATACGCTGCATCAAAAAACCGATATCGATTACTGCCTAATACGCGAACTTGAAACTTCTACAGCATCGCTACATGATAGCCAGGTTGATCTATCTGCCAATGGCGAACCGGTGTTAAGAGATAGAGGGTATTTCGGTGCGAAGGCTAAGGGCATTGATTTTACCATGAAACGCAGAACTACGGATAAACCTCTTAGCGAACTTGATAAAGAGCGCAATCGGTTGATAAGTAAATTGAGATCGCCGATTGAGAGACCTTTTTCTGTATCGCTGACGTCAGTCAGCGAGAGTTTCGACGTAGTCGAAACATTATCAAAAGGATTTTTGGGGCTGGGAGAATATTGGTCACAACCGTCCAGAGGGTTGGTATTAAGATGATGGTCTCAGCTTTCGCATTCAACTTATATCAGCTCTGCACACTGAAAAATGTAAAAATAATCTAGACCTAGCGGAAGCTATCGAAGAAAGATCAAAAAGATGTCAGATTCAGGAGAAGGGACGTAATTAGAGCGAAAAAGTGTTAATCTTAGGTGCAACACTCTTCACTTTCGGAACTAGGCTGGTAAATAGGAATCCTCTTTCTTTAATATGTATATTGAACTGCAAAAAATAGTTGGCAGAATTAGAACGTTGTGCGCAATTTTCGAAATCCGCCTCTGCAATGGCACTAATTGGCTTTCTTGCGCGAAATTCAGATTGTGTGGGGTAATTATCGATATGCAATAGAGATTCAACCGCGAGGAAAAGAATAATTAGACCGGCTGAAGAAGAAATACTCGGCGATATCCGCATTTCTCTGAAGAAACTATGGAGTCTTCGGCGTGATCGTCAGGAAGTAGAGGTTTGTATCAAAACTCTCCAAGAGATCCAACTTGGTCGAGCCAACCAGAAAACGAGCTAGAGGGCTTCGCAAGTGAAAACGGTGAGTTATCTTTGTCTTCCGAGTCAATGATAGATGTTCTCACTGCAGTGCTGGATAGAGGAGCTGCTTTCAGGTTCCAAGCTAAAGGTAATAGCATGTTCCCTTTCATAATCGACGGTGATGTCCTGATTCTAAAGAAACTAGAAACGATGCCAGTCGTAGGCGACGTTTTGGCCTTCATCCACCCTGTGAATCAAACGTTAGTGGTCCATCGGGTAGTGAACAAGCTGGATGAAGACTACCTTATGAAAGGGGATTATTCCAGCAAATCTGATGGATTTGTGCCTGAGGTAAACCTTTTAGGTATAGTTTATATGGTCGAAAGGAATGGAAAAACAGTATCCATAGGGCTAGGCTGGGAGAAAGGAATTGTAGCTATCCTCTCCAACAAGGGTCTCCTTCAGCCTTTTTCGGTTTATTGCTATCGTCTTATTAGTTGGATCAGGCAGCTAGTTATTTAATGAGGGCTAAAATTTTGCCTCATGATTGCTGATTTCATTACAGCTGCAGAAACCTAAACGCAGAACATATTTTGGTCGCAATATTGAAGCAGTTTTGAATATCCTGGTAAACTCTCCTCTAAAAAAAAATAACAAAAATTTCAGTAAGCAACACCGACAGCATGCCCATAATGCTCGATAGAATACATTACTAGTTCGAATCCTCCTGCGTTTAATTCAGAAGCAATTTCTTCTTGGGTAAAAAAATGGACATAATTCTGAGTCAGATCGTCTCCTAATTCCAAATAATCTCTGCGCAAAAGCCATCTGAATCGGTTCCCGACCGTTGCCACGATTTTGTAATACCTTCTATTTCCAGAGCGATAGAAGAATGAAAGAAGAATAGGCGACTCCAATCTAGTTTGAGACCTGAGTTTTTTTAGGAAATCAATTCTTCGGCCTTTTCCCTGGATAAGCATATAAGCTCCCCAGCCGACCACAATTCCACCATAATATCTCTGAGAATCTGGACAATCATCACGCTTTGCTAATTCTATATTCGGATCGAATCCTTCTGACCGCAATAAATAATTAGCAAATTCAGCCAGGCCCGGATTACATTCAAATCCATCCGTTTCATACCCCAATTCACGAAGAGCTAGAACTTCTCTACCTCCCCCAACACCAGCTACCAGCAAGGTCTTGCAGGACTGGAAATACTTATCAAAAACCCTCTTTTCCCAATCCCACAACCCACTCTTGTTATATGTTTCGGTACCATACATTTTACTTTTGTCGTAATATACTTGATCTATCAAATGAAGGTTCTCTTTTGTAAGTATTCCGAGCCAAAATCCAGCAAAAATTGCCTTCATTAAGGTTATAAACGATTGCAGAATTCTGTTGGAAGCAAGATATAGCTTTACCTTCAACGAAAGACCATTGCTCTTCATAGATTATCGTTCAGGTTCAATTGCGATGGATAAACCTATTGTTTACCACGAACTTAACCGTTTCCGCTACAATTAAGAAGCGCGAAGATTTCATAAATATTTTTTATTGCAGAATCTTCATTGCTTGATACTGTTCCGTTTTGAAAATTTTTTAAATTTAAAATCTACTATTTTGATCTGAACCAGATGATTAGGAAATTTGGTTTATCAAATTGTTCCTAAATCAAACAGATTCAGCTATGCTGTATTCTTGCAGCATCCCAGCTGCTTATCCGTTCAGGCAATCTATATTTCTCATTTTCAATATTACCGTTTGGCAGCCAACCTCTTTTCTACGATAGCCAAAAAGGATCGGTATTTCGTGTCAATAACCGCCCATAAGATCAGCTTTTTATCACATCCAACGGCAGCACATATTCAATTATTTTTTTTCGACCTAAATTTCATCCAGAACTCTTTTCCGTAGCCAATTTTTCCTTGCTGTATCGCCGATATGATGGCTGATTCATCTTTGGAACTAGCAGCTACTATGCTATGGTCTCGTCCCAACCATTTCGCAACATGCATATCGCTGGCATCCAATTCTATATTGCCAGCATAATATTGTTCCAACACTCTGTTTCGATTAGTTTCCACGGCATCACAATTTCGTTTGGGCATATAATTGGCATTTATTATAAATGGATGTGCAAGGATTGTATAGGAAGACTCATACTTTCCGGCAAACGGCAATAGAACATAATCCACGTTGCCTTCTTTGATCTCAGTCCCAAATATTATAATGACTCCATATTTTTTTTCCAAAGCTATCTCTTGCCAAACTGGAATTGGCTGAGGAGGAGCGTAATGGTCGGTAATGCATAAAACATCGAGTTTCTTCTTAGCAGCCATTGCAACCATTTCTTCTACTGTATTCTTTCCATCGCTCAAAGTAGTATGAGAGTGTGTATCAATTTTCAATAACATCAGCCTTTCAGTCCTTTCGAGCCCATCGAGCCTTTCGGGCCTCTCGGGCCTTGATATCTTGGAAAGTTTTTGACCGTGACTACCATCGGCGGCCGCAAATTGGACACCAATAATTATCATAGATAGTGCTAAAACGATGCATACTAATGCTCTCAATCTATTTCCCCTTTCATTCGATCCAATTTTATTATTGCATTCCTGTGAGATGATGTCAATTGTAGCTATTATCTTATAAAAATTTTTGGATATGATAAAGCAAATTAATTCTTTTAATGGTATATCGGTGGTTCAAACCCAGTTAATCACCGGGATTGAGCTAGAAAGATAACGTCCTCCAATCCTTCAAAATCCGGATCATCAGTTAGAACTTTAGCACCTTTTCGTCTGGCGGTGGCATAGACTATCGAATCCCCCTGTCCCCATCCAAGGTTATGCCGGAGTTTGGCTGCTTCAACCGCAAGTTTTTCAGCTACATCGATTAACGAACACCTGTCTTTGATCGTTTTTTTCTTCTCTTCAGCCGTAGATTCGTCATAAAACCTGAGAATCCATCATAATGTATTCGGAAGACTGTAGAGTATGCTATGAATATTATTTAATAAGATTTTATCGCATAAAATGTTGCCCAAAATGTCAAATAAGTCACGAACGAAGGCAGCATTGAGCCTATTGCAGAAATTATGCAGGATTGCATAGATTAGGAGATAAGCTATCCAGACTTCCTAAACCGGCCATACAGGTTATGAGCTTGCTCGATAACCATAACGTCTCTGATATAAACTATCTTGTCATCCGCTGAGATCCCGTAAAACGCAGTATAGGATCTGCTTATATGCAACCGATAAACCTCAGTAGGACCGGGAATATCGAGAAATTCTTTGTCTCCAGGGTCTTCTCCGGGAAAGGGACACCCTCCCAGGGTTAAACATTTTTCTTTTATAATCCGTTGGCTCTTATCAGGTAAGTTATCTATAAATCTTAATGCTTTTCTGCTGATAAAAACACTGAAAGGTTGACTCAAAAATTCAGCTCCACAAACTCCTCCTCTTCAGCAATACGTATCATATCCCGCATAAGCCTGGCTTTCTTTTCCGTTTCAATCAGCGCTTCAATGAGATCACTAAATGTCTCCCCGGGTCTCCTGAGCATGGATAGAGATTCCCAGACTTCTTTGGTCACGGCAATACGTTTAGTGGCGTGCCCGCGGCTCGTGAGCTCCTCAGATACCGGCCCTCGAGGTGACTTGTGAATAGATTGATCAGAGGCAAACATGGTAAGCTTGTAAAGTTTGTAAAACTAAATATATCTTTGGATAAAAGTTCATCATCGAGGATGAGAAAGAAAGATAACATCCTCCAATCCTTCAAAATCTGGATCACCAGTTAGAACCTTAGCACCTTTTTGTCTGGCAGTGGCATAGACTATCGAATCCCCCAGACCCCACCAAGGTAGCAGCAGAACTGGGTATTTCCTATAACACTGCAGTTAATTGGCAACGGGAATTCCTGGAGGAGATTGAAGCTGCCAAGGCCATCAAGCTTGAAGAGCTGATGGACAGGTGTCTCATGACCAAAGAAAAAAAGATCGAAATCATAGGAGAGAGGCTGCTAGCCGTGCAACAGGAGTTGGTCGAAAGAGAGCTTTCGCCGATACCTACTCCGAAGCTTTATGAAATTATGTTTAGGCTCTCAAAGATTCCTGAACAAGAAACCGTTAGTCTGGAGTTCATGGACGAACATGATATTTCAGCTATTAAAGCTAGCCGTAAGTTGAATGAAACTTTATCAAGAAGGAAAATGACTTTCACTTAAGTTGAGCAAAAGAATTCAATATGCTCAGTTTTATGCTTATTCCCTGATTACTAGCTGGCCCTCCGGAGAATGGCAATGCAACCTGGAAGTCTGGGAACAATTGCATAAAGACTTTAATTTTCTTCAGTCGAGAACAGTTTTATAGATTACCTATACCTCGACCTCTGCTTATTATGCCTATCATTTACCTTAACATGGATTTATTTACCCGATAAGGTATTGCTCGTCTGTACCTGCTGGGCCCTCATAAAGCGGAAGTCGCATGTTGGCAAGTTTATTCGTATACGAGCAGCAAGGGAGCAGCAGTCGAAAAACTTTCGACATCAACAACCAGATAGATCCTAGATAGCGAAAAAGAGCCATCTTATCGATAGTATCACAGTTAGGCATTTAACTATTGAAGCACCATAGGGTCTCTATATGTTCACGGAGTACATCAAGGCGGCTTTGAAGCATGCCAAATATGTAGCTCTTGAAGACGACACCTATATGGCCACTATAGAAGGTCTAAGAGGTGCAATTGCCATCGGGGATACCATAGAGGATTTGCCGAGAGGATCTCATTCAAGTCATCGAAGGCTGGATAACATTGGGGTTGAGGATGGGTCATTCAATTCCACCGATAGATGGCCATACTATAGACGTATCCTCGGAGCCGATGTACGTTGTCGAATACGCTGTTTGTTTCCCGTATCAAGACGTGAGCTTATCCGGCGGTTGGCTAAACTGGGATTTGACGGCCCCTATATAGGCTCTGGGCACAAGTAAATGGTCAAAGCAAATATTCGTATTACTATACCCAATCCTCATTATGGCAAAGACATCGGCGTAGGACTTCTAGCACAGATCCTAAAAGAGGCCGGAATTAGCAGGGAGAACTGGATTTCGGTGGCGTGAAATGTGATGCCACAAACGGTTCAACTTCCATTTCGCAGCAATTCTTTTGCATATATATAAATAGAAAAAAGGAGAATTTTGTTAACAGTCATTTGGCTGGGGGTTGATCGATTTTAATCTTGGGTTGGGCTGTCTTATATGTCCAATGCACGCCATTTGCGGGATATTTTGGCATATAAAATAGATAGCTGGAAACAACTTTTGTCCCGAAAATATGATTGGCAGCTGGGATAAGGGATGGCTTTTCAAGGCTAATTGCATCTGCACAATCATAAGCTTCATCTTGCTTAATTTTCATTAGACATATCAAAACCTAAGGTGAATTATATTGAGATTGATCGTGACCGGAGGATCGGGGTTCATAGGATCCAATTTTATCAGATATATATTAAATAATTCGGGTCACATCGATATCGATGTCACAAACGTCGATGCTCTCAAATATGGGTCTAATCCGGAAAACCTAAAAGGTCTTGAAGCCAATGGCAGATATTCGTTTGTTCAAGGTGATATCGCTGATTATGCCCTGATCTCCAAGATTATTGCGAATGCAGATGCTATTGTAAATTTTGCGGCCGAGACCCATGTGGATAGAAGCATCTCCACGCCAGAACCTTTTCTTCAGAGCAATGTCGTAGGCACGTTCACCGTACTTGAAGCACTGAGGAAATTCAATCCCAAAGCGAAGTTCGTTCACATATCGACTGATGAGGTGTACGGGGATATCGTTGAGGGATCTTTCAATGAGGATGATGCTTTGAAGCCGTCTTCGCCTTATTCAGCCAGCAAAGCAGCCGCAGATGTATTCGTCTTGGGTTATACCAGAACGTACGACCTCAATGCCTGCATAACCAGGTGCACGAACAATTATGGGCCTTGCCAATTTCCTGAAAAGTTGATACCCAAAACTATCATCCGAGCATCATTGGGCCTCAAGGTGCCCCTATATGGGACCGGCCAGAATGTGCGAGACTGGATTCATGTCGAAGATCATTGTCAGGCTGTAGAGGCCGTCATGAACAATGGTCAACCGGGAGAGGTGTACAATATCTCTTCCAAAGCCGAAAAGACGAACCTGCAAGTGATCAAGACCGTACTGGATTGTCTGGGCATGGATGATACTGCAATAGAGTTCGTCGAGGACAGGCCAGGTCATGATGTCAGGTACAGCCTTGATTCAACCAAAATTCGGCAGGATCTGGGATGGAGGCCAAGGCATAACTTCGAGCAGGGCGTAGAAGAGACTGTTAAATGGTATACATCTAATGAAGTGTGGTGGAAAAATTTGGCCGACGAGAAAGTCCTGAGCCCCGCACCGTGGAAACTGGATTGGTAATTGGATATGCGAATATTTGTGACAGGCGGGAGTGGTCTGCTGGGGTCAAAGCTGGCGGAGATCGCCCTGGAGAAGGGACATCAGGTTTTCTCGGGTTACAACCACAACTTGTCGGAAAAAGGACTGCCCATCAAGTTCGATTTGGCTATAGAAACTAGTATCAGGAAGAGCATGAACCAATCAAGCCCTGAGATCGTATTCCACACTGCCGCTCTGACGGATGTAGATCGATGCCAAGTCGACCAGGATCTAGCTTGCCAGATAAACGTGAGAGGTACAAAAATTCTAGCTGAAACGACCAAGGAGGCAGGCGCGTTTATGGTTTATATCTCCACGGATTACGTATTTGACGGCAAGATAGGCATGTACCGAGAAGAAGATCCCACCAGCCCCGTGAACCATTATGGGTATACCAAACTCATGGGTGAACAGCATGCCGACTGCGAGGCCAGGACTTGTGTCATATACGGATCCAGGCCGGCTAGCGGCAAGGTCAATTTTGCTTTATGGATTCTGGAGCGGTTGAGAAAGGAAGAGAAAATCAATATAGTCGCGGATCAGTATGTATCGCCAACCCTGAACACCAATCTAGCTCATATGCTGCTGGACGTGGCCGAGAGAAGGTTGGAAGGTATATGGCATCTGGCTGGGTCGACCCGGATATCGAGATACGATTTTGCTTGTCAGCTGGCGGATGTTTTCGGGTTGGACAAGAACCTCCTAGTTCCTTCCAAGATGGCAAATATGAGCTGGATGGCCCAGCGGCCTAGAGATTCCTCCATGGATGTCTCTAAAGCTAGTCGAGGGCTAAAAGAGAAACCTTATGATCTCAATAGATCATTGAAGATTGTGAAAGAGGAGATCGGTTAATGTTGCCAGGAATTGTAGTCCACCCTCTGAAAAGAATCTATGACGAACGAGGCTCGTTTACAGAGGTAATGCGACGGGACTGGATGGATGTGTTTCCAGAAGAGATAATGCAATCTAATATGTCCATAAGTTATCCAGGTATAGTCCGTGCATGGCATAAACATGAAAAAGGTCAAGTCGATTGTTTCTTCGTGATTGGAGGATCGCTGAAGATCTGTGCTTATGACGATGTGTCTGGAGAATTTGATGAAATCGTTTCTGTTGTAGAGTGGCCGCAGATCGTCAGGATACCCGGGCAGTACTGGCACGGGTTCAAGGTGATAGGCGGCGAACCTGTTACGCTTGTTTATTTCACGAACCGACTCTACGATCATAAAGAACCGGATGAGGTTCGAAACCCCTGGGATGATCCGACTATTATCCCCAAGTCCATTAACGGCAACCCAAGAGATGCCAGATGCGGGAAGCCTTGGGATTGGTTCGGCTCGCCGCACAAGTAAAATATAAATATTGATATTTTGAATGTGAACCGGGAAGATGAAAGCGCTCATACTATCGGGCGGTCATGGAACTAGACTCCGGCCCATAACTCATTCTCAGCAGAAGCAGCTCATACCCGTGGCCAACAAACCCATTCTGTTCTACACCATTGAAGACGTCATTGAAGCGGGTGTCAAAGATATCGGAATTATTGTAGGTCCCAATAAAGAACAGGTCATAAATGCAGTTAGATCTGTGGAATGGGATGCCAATATCGAGTTCATCTACCAGGCTGCGCCAAAAGGATTAGCTCATGCCATATTAGTTGCCGAGGGGTTTCTGGGCGATGACAAGTTTGTCATGTACCTGGGCGACAATATCGTGAGAGGTGGGATCGTCCAGCATGCCAGAAAGTTCATGGATATGGAACCTGAATCGTTGGTCCTTCTAACTCGAGTAGATGATCCTCAGCGGTTCGGCGTGGCCGAACTGGACGGAGAAGGCCGAATCGTCAGGTTGGTCGAGAAACCCGATGTGCCTCCATCCGATTTAGCTCTGGCCGGCATATACTTTTTTAAGCCTGTAATTATGGAAGCCTGCAAGAATATTGAGCCATCGTGGCGAGACGAGCTCGAGATCACTGATGCCATACAGTGGCTCATCGATAATGGGTATAGAGTCGAAGCATCTTCGGTCGATAGCTGGTGGAAGGATACCGGTAAATCCGAAGATATCTTGGAAGCTAATAGGCTGATCCTGGACGATATTGAGCCCAAGAATGAAGGTCTATTGAAGGATTCCAGGATTTATGGTAGAGCTGTTATCGGTTCGGGGAGCGCTATTGAGAGATCTACAATTAAAGGACCCTGCATAATTGGGTGCAATTGCGTTATATCAAATTCCTATATAGGTCCTTATACGTCCATAAACGACGATTGTACCGTAGAGGGAACGGAGATCGAGGATAGCGTGATACTGGCTGGGTGTTGTATATCGAACGCAGGGAGGATCCTGGAGAGCCTGATTGGCAAGAACGTCAGGATCGAGAAAAATTGTTTCAAGCCTACCGGGACCAGGTTTGTGGTAGGCGATAATTCGGAAGTATTGCTTTAATTCAAAAATAATTCTTGTCATTATATATAAAAATATTTTTCAGCATCTATCGAAGTGTTGAACAATCCTTCAATGTTCCCGACTGATCCTATTGTCAAGACCTATCCTCCAAATTATTTGGGCATAAAAATGAGGGGCATCCAGAGCTAAACTGGGCTGATACAGCGGGCTTTCTTGTAGCGAGCTTTAAAGATACTTTTTTTAACCATGGTTCACTATAGCAAACACGTGAGCGCATCGAATAAAGAGACGATTCAGTCTGTCTCGGTGTCAATAGGTACAAAGATCGCGCCTGCTGAAGCCAGGCAGATCCGGGAGCTGATCGAGGCGGGCGTATACCTTAACGAGTCTGACTTTGTGAGAGATGCTATCCGGCACACCGGCTATCCGAGATTAAGGTCGTCAAATGCAGGGATGTCGACTACGAGACAGCGAAAAAAGAGATCCTTGGCTATTACAAGAGCCAAGCAGAAGCCTACCCAGACGAGGTTGCGAGGGATCTTGCGCTTGATTTTGATCTCGTGATGAAAGCGACGGAGGAACTGCGAAAAGAAGGCAGGCTGGTAGAAGCATAGTGGACTGCTATGAGATGGGCGATACTCTACATGCTTACCTGCCTAAAAAGGGCAAGTTTCTCTTCTTCTGATCCTTCTGAGGCTGCCGGATCGATGAAACTTTTATGAAATAATCGTTTTCGCCATAGGGCTGTCTGATATGGGTTGGATGGTAGTTCCGCAAATAGGGCACATCGTTTTTGCCTTAGCATTATCACATACCTTAACAGCAATATCAAACAGAATACCGCGAAATTTTGTTAACGAATACTCCCGAATCATAGATCTGTTTGCTTACGGCTATGGCAATACCGTCATATCCAACCAAGTTCTCCCGAAATTTATCGCCATATTTGCCTTTCTCATCAGATGTAACTTCTCTGGAGGCCATGCCAATAAAAACGCCTCTAGGTAGACTGATTCTTCAACTTATGCCATATCTGAGCAGTCAGCCTGGGCAGATCTCTAGGTTCCTTTCTCGAAATCGAATACAGAATCGGCAATCTTGGTTAGGTTATGGCATGACTGTGGCCTTTTAGGGTGGCACTGGCTATGCTAATGGAAACTAAAAAAATGATTGGAGATGCTGGGGCTTTGTCCTGCCCTAATTGCATCTCATGGCTCGTCTGGATTGTTGTTCCCCGATCTCATTTATTCCACATTAGCCTCGGTTGCAGTAAATACTTCACCTCTGTACTGGTATTTTTAAGATGCTTGTCTAGTTGCGGGTTCATAGATCGGTCTAGGAGTCGGCGTAGGTGGTGGTGGTCTTGGTGGCCGTTCTGGGTCAAATCCATTGCCGACACATGTGCCGGCTTGGCAGACTTGTCCGAGATCACAGGTTACACCTGCACATGGATCCACAGCAACACATGTGCCGTCTTGACAGACTTGGCCTTCAAGACAGGTTACATCGGCACATGGATCCACAGCAACACATGTGCCGTCTTGACAGACTTGGCCTTCAGGACAGGTTACATCGGCACATGGATCCACAGCAACACATGCTCCGGCTTGGCAGACTTGGCCTTCAGGACAGGTTATGCCTGCACATCGGTCAACTGGAACAGGGACACATGTACCGTCTTGGCAGACTTGGCTTTCAGGACAGGTTCCGTCTGTACACAAGACAGGCACACATCTACCGTCTTGGCAGACAAGTCCTTCAGGACAGATTATGCCTGCACATCGGTCGACTGGGACCAGGACACATGCGCCGTCTTGGCAGACAAATCCTTCAGGACAGGTTATGTCTGCACATCGGTCGACTGGGACCGAGACACATGCGCCGTCTTGGCAGACAAATCCTTCAGGACAGGTTATGTCTGCACATCGGTCGGCAGGCACACATATGCCGTCCTGGCAGACAAATCCTTCAATGCAGATTACATCTGCACATCGGTCGGCAGGAACACATGTGCCGTCCTGGCAAACAAATCCTTCAGGACAGGTTCCGTCTGTACACAAGACAGGAACACATCTACCGTCTTGGCAGACAAGTCCTTCAGGACAGATTATGCCTGCACATCGGTCGCCAGGCACACATATGCCGTCCTGGCAGACAAGTCCTTCAGGACAGGTTATGCCTGCACATTGGTCGACTGGAACAGGGACACATGTACCGTCTTGACAGACTTGGCCTTCCGGACAGGTTACATCGACACATAGATCCCCAGCAACACATCTGCCGGCTTGACAAACTTGTCCGGGCTCACAGGTCACATCTGCACATAGATCCTCAGCAACACATCTGCCGGCTTGACAAACTTGTCCAGGCTCACAGGTCACATCTGCACATAGATCCTCAGCAACACATTCGCCGGCTTGACAAACTTGTCCAGG
>JALHSR010000034.1 GCA_022865315.1 Methanotrichaceae archaeon
AGTCTTAGGAGACTCGGGTCGCAACACTGGCGTTCTTATGAGGAACGGTAGAATAATAGTTCAAGGAAACACTGGAGATTTCACCGGAACAGAAATGCTTGGGGGAGAAATATTTGTCGAAAGAAGCGCAGGAAATTATGCCTGCGCTAAGATGAGAGGGGGCGTAATATATGCAAGAGATGGCAAGCCAGTTCCTCCGGCAAAAATGCAGGCTCTCAGCAATGCGGACCTAACGAAATTGGCCAAAATATTTGGCTTAACTCCATTATATACAATGATGTTTAAGAAAATGGCTATCTGATTCATGATTATAAGACCAAATCATAAAAACGAAAATTATTTAATTAGTAAATTTCATCCATATCTTCTATATGTGCAAAAGCATCTGTTAACTGCTTTTTCGCTCTTTTCTTCCTGTCCTTCTCATCCTGAATGGCTCTCGCAGCTTGGGCATATAATGACTCCAATTCAGGCACGCTGGCTAAAGTGAAAACCGAGAGAACTTTTGGATAACCTCTCTTAACTACCAATCCTTTAAACACTTGACCCGCACTAGCTGAAAGTCTCTCAATTTCTTTGGTTATCTCATCGACTTCCAGGTATTCCTTGGAGCCCTGAATAATTACCATGGCTCTTGCAGCATCATCATAAACATTTGCAGGATAAAGCAGGTTACTCGGCTTAAGGCTGTTTTCTATCGCACTTTTTACCGATGGATTCTTTTTATCGCTCTGGAAAAATCCAATGGTTCCGATGCACAGTCCACCGCTCATCACAGTCTTAAAGTCCCCTAAATCGGTCACCATAAGCATTTCGCTGTCGAGGGAATCGATTAGGAAGAGTAGGCGCTGGGCAACCATTGAATTGATTTTGTCATAAGCTGAGGCTATATCTCCGCTATATCTCTTTAGATACTGGTTATCCACAAGAATAAGTCCATCCGCTTCGGCTTCCATCAATTCTCGAATTGAAAAAGCAGCATTCTGGAGATAGATAGCTCCCTCTTCTCTAAAAGGCAAGACTGCTACAATAATAACACAAATTTTCCTATATCTCCTCTTCAATTCTTGGATTAGTAGAGGTGAAAAAGAGGAACCAGTGCCACCTGACGTAGATGTGATCACGAAGGTAATATCGATGTCCCCCCTTTTCTCGATCTCCTCCATAATCATGTCGCGGTTATCCCAGAAAGCCTGTTTACCATTATATCTATTTGCACCAACACCATGAAGGTTGGGCACGTGAAGTCTATCCTTGGCAAGAGTGAATCTTAGCTCTTTAAGGTCGTTAATAGCAGTGTTTATGGCTAAGGTATCTACACGGCTAGGAAATTTGGGGCCGAAGCAATACTTGTTGATCATCGAGCCTCCAAAAGCTTCTTTATTAATAGCATCCAAGATCCTGTTGCCACATTGGCCAATGCCTAGCATGAGTACATTAAGCATGATCTCAAATCCACTTTTTAATATGCTTATTTTTTGATTAATACAAGTTGACTTATTCGAAGTTTTCTTTACTTGCTTAATATTTATATTCTCTGTATCTCTTCAATATCCACACAGCTATAGCCATGATAGGTATGATAAGTAATAGGTAAAGATATTTATATTCTCGTTCAAGGACTACTATTTCCGTTTGCATCTCACTCAACATGCTCTCCTCGCTACTACTATAAGCAGCCCTCAAGATAATTGTATAATTGCCGCTATTTTTTCCTATGAGCTGAGCGGAATACGACTCAATCTTCCCTGGAGGAATCTCAAAGAAGGTTTTATCCAGGCCGATCGCCTCAAATCCAACTGATGGTTCTATATCGGATTCAATTTTAATCTTAGTTGCTGAGGCTCTTCCTATATTTGCAATGCTGATATTTAATAGCCCTTGACCTCCCGCAGGGAGGGGCCCTGAAGGTACCATCTCAATATTCAGCTGAGGTTTACTCTTGGGATCAATAATAAGATCGAATGGAGCAGAGTTATTTGATTTTTGGTTCTCCTTGGAGTCTTTATATTTGACTTGAATACTTGGGACCTTAACTGACCCATCGTTGACGGCAGTCATTACATAAATGGCCGAATCTGATTCTTCTGGTTCCAATTTATCCTTTATCTTAGGTGGGTAGCCAGCCAGAAAGGTGAATTCTGATAATGGTGGCAGATCTTCTAGCTGAATGCTTGAAGCTGTACCTGTACCGATATTCTTAACGGTCACAGTAACTTTGACATCTTCTCCAACAGTTAGTCGCCCTTTATCGAGGTTCTTCTTAACGATTAGGTTCGGCACGTTTTTAGCAATTTTAGGCCCCTCTGATACGCGTTTCCTAGCCGTACCCATGTTTTCTTTATGCTCTACCCTAACTTTTGCTGTTTGATCGTCGAATATCTCCTCCACAGTTATGGTGAGTCCACCCTCCTCTGCCCCTCCATCAAATGTGTTGGCATTATTTACAAGCATCACGCGTTGTTCATCAAGGGTACCCCCAGGTTTTGAAACGCCCAAGATAGCTAAACCATCCTTTTCTGATTGGACCTCGATAAACAGGATTCTATAGTTGCCAATTTCTATGCGATCTCCAATGTTAAGAGTGAACTCATCAAAGATGGTTTCATCATCATTCTGAGCATGCGCACAGAGTACAAGCAGCAGGAAAATAGCTAAGTAAACCAGCTTCATGCGGGCACATCACCTCTGGGGTTCTTTTTGTCTTATAAATAAAGTCATTAGACCTTTGATTTTTTTTTGATATCCAATTTGAGATTTGTCCAGTGGGCATTCTTGGTAAGAAATCCCATGGAAATTACATCCACGCCCGTCGAAGCATAATCTTCGATATTTTCTAAGCTTATGCCGCCAGATGCTTCCAGAATAAGCTTCTCCCTTATACCTCTTTCAGCCAATAATTCAACTCCGTGCTTGATGTCGAATGGTTTCATGTTATCGAACATTATTATGTCTACCCCTATTTCTGCCGCTTCAAGCATTTGATCCAGATTTTCTACTTCCACTTCAATTTTTTTAGTAAAGCTGGTTTGCAGCTTTGCTCTTCGCAGGCAATCCGCTAGACCTAGAATCTTGATGTGGTTATCCTTGATTAGAACAGCGTCAGATAAATTAAACCTGTGAGTATCGCCTCCACCTAAAAATACTGCTTTCTTCTCGAATACCCTGAAGCCCGGGGTAGTTTTCCGGGTGCAGGCTACGCGTACGTTGCCGGACGTGCGCGATACACGCATCATGCACTCACGTGTCAGCGTGGAAATTCCGCTCATCTTTGAAAGGAAATTCAGCACCAACCTTTCAGCCTGCAATATGAGGCGAGCATTGCCTCTTATGAATAGAACAACGACCCCAGTGAGTACATTCTCACCTTCATTATATAGCGGTTCAGCCTCTAAGCCGAAATGCCTCAGGATCTGGCATGCCTCAGAGAGACCCGCAATTACACAATCCTCTTCTGTAATGACCGATGCCACAGCATCCACATCGGGAACTATAGTACTAGAATCGTCCCATTCCCCAATGTCCTCGTTGATAAACCGTTCAAGCTCAGAACTCAGCATACCGCAAAGGTTTTCATGTACGTTTGATTTATAGCCTCCGGATGCTTTATAAGATCGGGCTTGTAGGTTGCGGGGCAATCGGTACTGAAGTAGCCAAGGCTATAGATCGTGGAGATATTAGTGCTGAGCTAGTTGCGGTTTGTGACCGCAGCTCAAATTGTGTTGAGCAACTCATAAAGAGCCTTAAGAATAAGCCAATTAAGGTCAACTTGCTTGAGTTAGTCGATCGATCGGATATTGTCGTAGAGGCTGCATCTCAAAAAGCGGTTCCATCTGTGGCTCGGTTGGCGCTCAAGAAAGGAAAATCATTGATGATCATGAGTGTTGGTGCATTGGCCGATATTGAACTATATCGAGAGATAAAAAAATTAGCTTCTGATCATAGAGCCAAGGTCTACATACCGTCTGGGGCAATTTCTGGATTGGATGGACTAAAATCAGCTAGTTTAGGAACTATAAGTAAGATAACTCTAACTACCACAAAGAAACCTGCAAGTTTTGAAGGGGCGCCTTATATAATTGAGAAAAAGATTGATCTAAAAGCTCTGCAAAAGCCGACTCTGCTCTTCGAAGGCACAGCCGCTGAAGCTGTAAAGGCTTTCCCTGCTAATGTAAATGTGGCAGCAACTCTTTGCCTAGCCGCACGCGAAGGCGATGTTCGCGTGAGGATAATTGCCGATCCACAAATCAAGGTCAACCGACACGAGATCATAGCTGAAGGCGATTTCGGCCAAATATCAACTAAAGTCGAAAACATTCCTTCACCAATGAATCCTAAGACCAGCTATTTGGCAGCCCTATCAGCTATTGCCACGCTTAGGTCCATCGTAGAGCCGATTAAGATAGGAACATAAAAATTCTTTTATCATTTCAAATTTTTCAGGCATGATTTTCTAGAATAATGGGTTAGATTTTGGCCATTTAGGAGGTTCCTTTGATTTCTTATATTGAATTACAATTGCGCCATCGACCACATTGAATGGCATTATCTCATCTTCAGGAAAATAGCCCGCAAAATTGGATGCTTCGCTCTTTAAGGTTTCAACGTTAATTGGAATTGGATTAAACGGCTGCATGAGCGGCTTGGCATCGAAAGACTGAGAGTCTTGGCCCGTGAGATGATAAGGTTTGTCACCAATGCCATCGTTATTCTGGTCCTTATCTCTATAATCGCTATAGAAGTTTCCGAAAGTTGTATTCCAAATATTTTTACTTGAATTTTCGTACGCATTAATCTTGTTTCTTATAAAATTATTTCCGTATATAATATTGTTTTTCGATTTGTCCATTCTTATCCCGTGGACATTGTCTGAAGCGTTGTTGCCATAGATTGTATTGATTTTACAGCCCCTCAATACCTCTAAGCCGTTGAAGCTTCCCTTTGCAGTATTTCCCGCAACTATATTGAAACTGCTGTTTTCTTGCAGACTAATTCCCACTCCGAAACCTTTCACAATTTCACTGCGGCTATTTTCATCTGCCAAGTTCTCCGATATGATATTATAATTAGATTGCGATATTAATATGCCGTAATAATTATGATCAACCCTATTTCTTGTCACATTTATGTAGGTGGAATTCCATAGAGCTAATCCTTCAGTATTCCATGAGAATACATTATCATAAAGCTCGCAACTCTCGGACTCTTTGAGCATGACGCCTACGTGAGTTGTTTTTGAAACGTTGTTGCTTCTTAGATTCAAACCTGAACAGCCTTCCAGATCTATCCCGGTTTTGTCGCAATTGTAGAAGGTGCAATTCTCTATACATCCATTAAAACAATTAAGCAATTGCGTACCTTTTTGGCAGCCGTTGAAAGTATCATTTATCAAGCTTATATTTGATGCGGAATAAGCATAAATGCCAACTTGTGCACCAAATATTGTCGTGTTTTCTAGTGAGAAATGGTTGCCATTTACGATTATCGCAGCGTTGGGTAAGTTCAGTTTCGTAGCCGCCGCCAAAGGATTATTCATGTAGTAGCTAAATTTGGAAGGGTAATCCTCTCCCACTCCTTGAATCAAAAATCCCGAAACATTCACGTTATCCGAATCGACAATTATTCCAGGGCTTTGAATGCCAGCACGGATTGTGGCACTTTTGGCCCGGATGTCCAGTGGTTTGTCTATCTTAAATGGCAGGCATTCTCCTTGATCCACAATTATTGTATCTCCTGAGCTAGCCTCATCCACGGCAGCTTGAATGTCTTGCTCAACGAAGATGGTGTTGGCAGAGCAACACGATACAAACGCTCCAACTAGAATTGCCGGAATGATTAAGAAACTAATGTCTAAAGTGGCGCATTCCTGTAAAGACCATGGCCATATCATGTTCGTTGGCAGCCTTAATCACCTCTTCGTCACGTATAGATCCGCCCGGATGCACAACCGCCGTGGCGCCAGCATTATAGACTTCATCTAATCCGTCGCGAAAGGGGAAGAACGAGTCTGTAGCTGCTACGCTACCTCTCGTGTTCAATCCGTGTTCAATGGCTTTTTCAGCTCCGAACCGTGCAGCATCTACGCGGCTAACCTGCCCTGAGCCTATGCCAATTGTCTGGTTCTCAGTAGCATATACGAGAGCGTTGGATTTGACATACTTTGTAATCTTCCAAGCGAACCTTAGTGCCTTATCTTCATGCACGGTAGGCGCTCTTTCCGTAACGACTTTCCAATCTTTGATATCCTCAGAATCGTAATCTTGGAGAATCATGCCGCCAAAGATGCTCTTTAGATAGAATCCCTTATAGAATTCGTCTTTTCTCTCAAGCATATCGCCGATATCCAATATTCGTCGGTTGGGCTTGGTATCAGTAAGCGCCTCGAGAGCGTCTGGATCAAAGCCTGGTGCAAGGAGAACTTCCACAAAGCTATTCCCGATGGTTTGAGCGGTTTCCAGATCCAGGGGCTGATTAAAGCCAATCACACCTCCAAAAGCCGATTTGGGATCAGTTGCAAAAGAATGGCGGTAAGCTTCCTCTACTGTTCTTCCATAAGCTACGCCGCAGGGATTAGCGTGTTTTACAATTACGGCAAGGGGCTTGGATACTTTGATATTATCAAATTCGGATAGATCCATAAGCATCTCAAGAACTGTCTCCCCATCCACAAAGTTATTATAGGACATATCTCGGCCATTCAGCTTAATGGCCTTATGCAATCCTAATTCATGGCCTTTGCTATATAATGCTGCTCTCTGATGCCAATTCTCTCCATACCGAAGGTCTATTGCTTTCTCATAAGTGTAAACTGCGTACTGAGGTAATCCCTCTTGCAACGATGCTAGTATATTCGAATCTGTTTCCATGCATTTGAAAAGAGCGTGGGCTGCCAAATTCCGTCTTGTCTTGTCTGATATCGTTCCTGTCTCGTGCATTTCTTTCATCACTAAATGGAATTTACATGGATCCATTAGCACACAGCAATCCTTGCTCAGAGCCAAGCGAATTTGCGCCGCACACATAGGCTTAGAAACAAAGCTTGGATCACAAATTAGAAGGCTACCAGGATCTTGAATCGAAAGAGATTGATTGAAGTATATTTGTAGGCCAAGCTGCTTTAAGTCCGGAAGAATGGAGTCTATTGCCTGAGAATGATCGTTAGGAATGATTACTTGCCTAATCTGCATCGGCCTTCACTTCCTTGGTATCAGCATTATTTTAACTTTATGCAGCAATTTGATGATATCAAATTCGAACAAAAATATTTATTTATAATTGTGTTTGATGCTTATTTATGTCAAACCAGAAACGAAATAGGCAAATTTGTGAAATAGCTAGAATAAGGCTTAAGCAGCGCATATGATAACCCATGGATTTCAAAGAGGCTATTAAAACCCATCCACAGGGATTTGTAATCAGGTTTGAGGTAGTGCCTGGTTCGTCAAGACGGTTGGTACCCTCCGGATTTAATCCTTGGAAAAATGTGTTGGAGGCTAAGCTAACTGAGAAGCCTCACCATGGCAGAGCTAATAGACAGTTAATGGAAGCTCTAGCAGAACTTCTTAACATCCCAATTGGCCAGATTGAAATCTTAAGCGGCCAAAAAAGTGCCAGAAAGATTGTGTTAATTAAGGGCATTGCTTTGAAGAAGGCGATTTTGCTTTTGAAGAAAAATAATTAATATCGAAATATATGCAAGAACTCAGACCGAGGAAGACATTCGATGTTGAAGCGCTCGAGGAGCTGATAGACCACCTAATTGAAGCTTCTAATAATGGCGCGGTCATTATAGTTGAGGGTAGGCGCGATGAGAAAGCATTGCGTTCATTGGGAATAAACGGTCCTGTAGTTATTGCCTCATGGAGACCGGCCCTAGAATTGGCAGAAGACGCAGCAAGAATCTACCAGGATATAATAGTTCTTACAGATTGGGACAATAAAGGTGACGAGATAGCCTTGAACATCGGGCAGCACCTTCGTTGCACCTCTGCGCATGCGGATCTTGAGACCAGGTGTAAGCTGAAGAAGCTTGTCAAGAAGGAGATTAAGGATGTGGAAAGCTTGAGCCTCTATATGGATAAGATAAGAGAGTTACATGAAATCTAAGATGGCCCTAACCGGAAAACCAGGCGTTGGCAAATCTACCTTACTCAAAGAGATCCTTATCAGTTTCTTATAGGAGGATTGCTGGATCAGGGGATCTGTCCAGAAGGCAATAGGTTATTCTTCGAGGTTCTCGGTCTGGAAATCAGACGGTCAAGGCATTTTGGCCAAATTGGAGGCTTGGCCAGGTTTAGTGGTTAAAGGATTAAAACCAACGATCTCAGTAGGTGGAGGCTTGCGTTTCAAAGACCGCTGTAGAAAGTGATATGATTGTTGCATATAAAATGCGACTACGGAGATTTATTCCCGGTGGCGTTAATGCAAGTCTATAATCTCGGAGAAGCCTACATCAGTGTCCTTAAAGAAGAACTTATTACAACAATTGGCTGAATAAATGGAAGTTAGTAACCTAGCCATTTTTTGATATAAATAAAAGAATAATTTTTTACAAAAAGATTGCTTAAGAACTAAATTATTGCGATTATTGGCTGGAAATTATCGGCATAAATTGGTAAAGATATTAATTTTTTTTAAAAAGTTTATTATATTTTTTAAAATTAAATGACTTATCTTGGTTTAGTGGCGTTGGGGAATAATATAATTTTCTCTTTAAAACTAGCATGCATTAGATATGCTTAATTGACAAAAGCAAGTATTCGAGATTAACTTCTAAAATAATTTCAAGAATGGATAAAGATTTCAAGCTTCTAGTTATTTATTAAATTATATTTTCAAGATGGCTGACAACATTAGAAAATTGAAGAAAGTGATGGGCCCGACGCGATTTGAACGCGTGACCTCACGGTTATCAGCCGTGCGCTCATACCAGGCTAAGCTACGGGCCCGGACAGCACGTTGCATTGATGATCCTATTAATAACCATTTCCCTGTTACTTTAATGATTGTTCAAACTCACAAAATTGGTTAAATCATTTTATATTAAAAATAAATAGAAAATAAATACATTTTTTTGAATATATTGAAATTCTTTTTTTTTTAAATCTTTCGATAGCCTTAAATCCGAATGTCAGAGAACCAGTACAGGTTATGTTTATGGATGCTCCCGAATATGAAAAGAAAGATGAAAAAGAAAACCTAGATGGTCTATATGACCTAGCCATACCTCTGAGCATGCCGGTTTCAGTAATTCGCGAGCTTGTCGATAAATTCAATCTCGACCTTACTAGACGAAAAGTAAATATGGATATGACTGGTGAAATAATGGATAGAGAAATCCTAGTTCTCCGGGGCGATTTAGAAACCGTAACGGCAGCGAAAAAGTATATGTTTGAAGCTCTAGATAAGAAGATGGCTGAATGGGAAAGGAGTGATAAAGCGGAGAGGTACAAAAAGGCCTATGAAGAACGGGTTGTAGAGGCCGCCAAGGAAAGGGAGCAACAAAATAAGGAGAGTAAGTCTCAAGGATGGGATACCACTAATGAATTTTAGAAGTGCAATCTAATTGCATTTGCCAAAGTTTTTCAGCAAAAAAAAACATATTTCGATTGTTAAGGTATCGGCTCAAACAGAAGTATATGTTGTCAAGTCTTTTACACCAGCTTCTTTAAAACCTCTGCGTCTGTGCTGACATGATTCGCACTCTCCGCAGTGATCTTCGCCGTTTAAGTAACAAGACCAACTAAGATGCATAGGCGCCGCCACATCAATGCCCTTTCTTACGATATCGGCTTTGAACATATTTATTAGAGGCGCATCAATTTGAGGAGGCCGACTGAATGAGGCAACGGCCTTTTCCAATAGAGAATTGAACCTATTTACGAATTCTGGCCTGTTATCCGGATAGGATTGCCCCTCCTCCGCATTGAATCCCACGAATATTTTTTCTGCATTAATGGACTCTGCATATGCTGCAGCAAGTGAAACAAAAACAAGGTTTCTGCAATATACCCAAGTGGGGGGTGTAATTGTAGAATCAAGTTGTACCTCGTTTGCCAAAGGTATCGGAGCTTTAGCGCTGGTTAGAGCGGAAAGGTTTCTGAAAAATTCGATATCCACAAAGGCTATCTTTGCGTCCAAAGCATCCTTGATCTTTCTAACAGCATCCTTCTCCTTAGCTTCTGCTTTTTGGCCATAGTTGATGTGGAAAAGATAGAGTTCTTGACAATTCTGTTTTCCTATGGCCGCGGCAACTGTGGAATCCATTCCCCCAGAGCAAAGGCAGATTGCCTTTTTCATTCAATCGCTACCCACTTATTTCGTCCTTCCCACAGTTTCAGTTGGACTAGTCTGACTGATGTCCCTTCCAGTTCCAGCTTCAGCCGAGAAAAAATCATTTTTGCGATCAATTCAGCTGTAGGATTTGGAATGATATCATTTAGGTTGCAATGATCCAAATCCTTCAAAGCCGAGCTCAGAATCTTTTTGAGTTGGTAGAAATCCATCACAAGTCCATCTTGATTTACTGGGCCTTCGATAAGAACCTCCACCTTATATGTATGGCCATGGATTTTAGAACACTTGCCCTGATAACTTGGCAGGTGATGGGCAGCATCAAATTCCGCGATCAAGCCTAGTTTCACTATTAAAGTCTCCCTCTTCGTCTATCTATTTCATCAAATTGGTCCAGCATTTTTCTCAAAGCAGTCCTAACTGCATCAGAAAAGCTCACAAATTTCTTGCCATCGCCGACATGAGTGTTTACATCATCGATGATATGCTTGGGAATATCGACAGTGACCTTTGGCATGTAATCCTCTAGTATGGCTGGGAGATGTTTGGAGCCTTATTAATAAGTATTGCGGATTTGATGCATATCGATCCCTATTAGAATTGACCAGTCCTAAAATGTCAATAGATTGCTTTATCGGTAACATCTTGAGGGGCTTCTGCCAGAACTAAAAGAGCTCTTGCCTCCATGAAGTGTAGTTTCGCTGGCACTATTAAGAAATGAAGGGGATCACCGAAATCAAATTTCCTCAAATTCTCAAGTATATCTGCTTTAATCGTGGCTTGCTCTGAACCAGCTCTGGCGATTCCTATGCTTAATTGGTCTTTTAAGCTTTCATCGTCGAAACTCTCTGCTGTCTCCAGGAGTAGCGTAGCTCCCTCATTAATAGTCATGTATCTTGTATCTTCAATGTCCAAGAAGAGCATTGTATGGAGATTTCTTTCCAAGTTTTCTTTTAGCACGTTGTATGGCGTCTCTGGGACCACTCTATTGCCTCTAGATGTATATGGAAAGGGTATTGTTGTAGATCTGCTAAACCGATAATTTTGTAGTCCAGTTAATCCAGAGATAGCCGTGACGATGGATGATGAATGAATTACTCTGGTTTTTATTCCCATCTCTATGGCTCTAAGTCTCAAATCAAGGTGAGTCGTGGAGATCATCGGATCCCCTCCTACCAAGAAGGCCAGGTCCATATCTTTAGCATTTATCAACCAGGATGGGTTCTCCTCAACCTCGTTTCTTGAGAGGATGTTTACTTTCTTACCATATATCTTTTCCAAATCTTGAACAGATGCTCCAATGAGATGCGAAGTGTAGAATTCCGCATAAACTTCGTCGGCAGCTCGAATCGTTTCTAATCCCCTAATTGAGATATCCTTTTCATCATACAGGCCCAGACCGATGAAAAAAAGCATATTAACTTACGTGGCTTGGGACAATTTAAACGCTATTGCCTCTCGGCAGATCTATATGCTTTCCTGATCCAAACCTTTTGACATGATTGGTAGAACGACCCAGGTAGTGGATTGTCGAGAGAGCATGGGCTTGGCAAAAGGTGGTGGTCTGGCACAGAGAGGTACATTATCTGAGGCCGCCAAGCCGGATGTCATTGCCATAGCCATGTCTCCTGGTCGAAGGCATATAACCAAGCCTGTGTGCGAGATAACGTATGGCCTTCGTCGTGAGGGAATCCAGACCAGCGTATTAGTGCTCGAATCAGGTACTGGCGTGCCAGAAAGCTTTCCAGTCAGTTCTCGTGGTTACGGACCTACTTTCGGTCTGAATGAGAAGGAGCTCGAACAGATTGCTAGGCATAAGATAGCAGTTTTTCATTTTGGAAACGTGCGATCACATGTAATATTCAAGACAAGGGAAATTCTCGCCCAGGTGGATATTCCAGCCGTAATTGTTGCTCAATGCCCGATGGATTTTGAAGACTTTGCCAAGGAAGGTATAAAAACGAGACTTGTTATGCCAACCCATGCGAAAATTCAAACATTGGGCAAAGTTGTGGATTTAGTAACAGGTGTGACACGTGGGGCAACTTGCACGCGAGTCAAGCTCAACACATTGGCTAAAGTGCTCAACAAAAACCTAGCAGAGCTCAACGCGCTAGAGGCCAAAGAGATAGAGATGGAAAGCAAAAGGAATAAGGGCAAGAAGAAATAGCATATCTTTAGCCGATTAATTATTTTCGGTACTATTTTATCAATTAGACGATTGTAATCAAATATTGTTTATGGACGGACGCCGATGAAAATTATCATCATGATAGGCGATGGGATGGCTGATGTACCCGTAGATGCTCTAGGCAATTTAACTCCCCTCCAGGTTGCCACGACTCCCAATATGGATTTCTTGGCTAGAGAAGGCAGGACTGGTCGAGCGCGAACGGTTCCTCATGATATGTCTCCCGGCAGCGATGTGGCTAACCTTTCTATCATGGGCTACGATCCTCGAAAATATTATAGTGGCAGGGC
Organism: Methanotrichaceae archaeon; assembly: GCA_022865315.1. Lineage (GTDB taxonomy): Archaea > Halobacteriota > Methanosarcinia > Methanotrichales > Methanotrichaceae > JALHSR01. Next base: position 12,775 of record JALHSR010000034.1, read on the forward strand.
ACCTTTCGAGGCAGCTGCTATGGGCATCGAGTTGGCAAGAGGCGAAATTGCTTTTCGCTGTAATTTCGTCACTGTTAGTGATGGTATCATGATAGACTACAGCGCTGGACATATCTCCAACAACGAGGGAAAAGAGCTAATCAATGCTCTCAAGCCACTCGTTCCAGCGCAACGTTTGTACGCAGGAGTAAGCTATCGCAATATTGTCGTGCTAAACGCAGGGGCGGGTGCAATTTGTATCCCACCACATGATATTACAAATAGGCCAATTAAAGATTATCTTCCGAAAGGTAGCGACTCGGATATTCTCAGGGAGCTCATGGAAGCTTCAAAGCCAATTTTGGATACGCATCCTGTAAACCAAAAGCGAACTGCAGAAAAAAAACGTCCGGCTAACCTGATTTGGCTATGGGGCCAAGGCCCAGCACCATCTATGCCTACCTTCAAAGAGAAATATAATTTGGAGGGCGCTGTTGTTTCTGCCGTCGACCTTCTTAAGGGCATTGGTGTTTATGCTGGTCTTGATGTTATCAAGGTCCCTGAAGCTACGGGTACAATCGATACGAATTATGCTGGAAAGGTGCATGCGGCATTCGAGGCGTTGAGACATGTTGATGTCGTCTTCCTTCATGTTGAGGCACCAGACGAGGCTGCTCATGAAGGAGATGTGGAATTCAAAATCAAGGCAATAGAGTTATTTGATAAACTAATCGTTGGTCCAATTATTTGTGGCTTTAGAGAAATGGGAAATAATTGGCGGATCTGCGTGCTACCTGATCATCCAACGCCAATATCAATTCGAACTCATACTAAAGATCCTGTTCCCTTTGCCATAATGGGAACTGGCATTGAACCAGATAATATAAAAACCTTCGATGAGGAAGCGGTTAAACTTGGATCCTATGGATTGATAGATGCCACTCATCTGATGGACATTTTGCCCAATTAGAAATTGATAATATTTAAAATGCATATTAGCTAGCGCATTCTCTTAGAAAGTAAGCTCCATCATGAGACCCCTGATATTCGGAACGGTCGGTGCTTATATGTGAAGACGATCGTGGTATCGTTCGGGATATTTATTATCGGCATGCTGGTTTTGAGAATCATTGAAACCTTATTCGAGCTCAGATTTACGATATAGCTCAGAACATCTTTAGCTGGCTTGATTGCTGGAAAACTAAACAGAGATATAAGTCGACCTTCGATGGCAGATTTTTCAATGAAATTCAAAGTAATGTAGGTACCGAGGCAAGTGACCACGAAATACGACTGTTATCTTGCTTACAGGTTAGGTTTTGCCGTTCGATGTACCTTGTGGGCACCGTTTTAGGTCAATATTTTTGCCAAAGATCGCCCTCTTTTCGGCCTTTATCATTGATCCTCTAACTCTATGTTTTATCACCTGTGCATAATTTAATAATTCGTCTGTAATTAATTTTGGAAGCATTGGTTTCCTCGATTTACATTTCGCGCGAAGCTTTTTAGCTTACTATATTGCTTCAGTAAAGCGTTCTTGAATAATTTCAGTCCATCAGTTACGTATAGCGGTAAAGGCTTTAGACGTTGGGCGGATCTTTCGACAAGTCTATCGGTCGATTCATGTCATCTCTCGCCAATAACGTGAGATATCACGAGCTTGCATTCAGTAGCCATACTTAGCCAGATCCATGTTCCTTCATTATCGTATTCGCAATCTTGGATACTCTTTTTCCCCATTGAAGGTGTCCGTAGTTTAACCATCTCGATTTTCGGAGTTTCCACGTCTTTCAGAACAACTTCGTTGACCTTTTCGCAATGATCTATTGCTTTTGAGATCCAACTGCTCACAGTTGCGGTCTTACCTTGAGAACATCTGCTCCCCCTTGAATGCTCATCCTTTTCATGGCCATCTCTAATACCAGGTGGACTTTATCTTTCACTCGTTCGGAGATCGTAGAAGGTTGCCTTCGTTCTATCGCAGAAAATTTGCCGAGGGCTATGAAAATATACTTTCTAATCCGTCTTGAGTATGTCATTTAGATGCCGTTAACGGAAATGTTCCATTTTCCAGATATACCGAATAAGATATATTGCTTATTTGGACATAATCTCTTATAAAACTGAGGCTTGGGACCCCTTTTCCATTCTTGCTACACCCCAGGTAGCATACGCGAAAAAGATCAAATTATAACAATTTATTGTTGGCTCACAACCTTAGATTCGAGGTTAATGGAAATATTGATTGCTGCTGTAATCGTATCGAGAACGAATGATGTAGGCTTATTCTCTTTTACTTAGTTTTACTATACTATATTTATTATTAAAATTATTGGTCCAAATTTGTTTGCCGTTCAATTGAAGTGTTTCTGCTAGCTTATTATAAGTAGCATATGATGAGTAAACATTCTTTGCTGCAAAGGTTTCTTCAAGATCAGTATCAGGTTTTATAAAGATTATTTTCCCGTTTGTTTTATATTCCAAATAACCCCCACTCTCTGAGGTTGGTCTGATCGTTGCATCTAGAACAACCGAATTATTATCCAAAATTTTCGATAATTCATCGGCATATACATTCACTGAATAAGCGTGGAAATCAGTAATCGCGTTAAAGCTAATAAAGGTAAATGTAGCCGTAATAATAACCAATATTGCGAACAGACTTCTTAGATAATTCTGTGTTAATTTATCTTTCGAAGTATAACCAACAACAAAAAAGTACATGAAGAAGAATGGCAGGAAATCCCACCGCTCTATGCTATACGATTCATAGAAAAGAGAATGGACAAAGAGTATAAGGAATGTAGGTACTGCACAAAAACTTTTGAGATTAGGCGAAAAGCTCTTGGCGGCTACATAAATAAGTATGAATAATAAGAGTAACCCTAGATAAATCGCGTATGGCATATCAAACAAGAATTCAGGGAAACGCGAAACGAAGGTTGATACATAGCCATAATATGCCATTTGCATCTGTTCAAGGAAACTCCTGTCGGACGCGAAATACCATACCCTTGGGTCATTTTTATAATCTGAGGCAAGAAAGGCATCTATTAATTTCTTCAATGTGAATCCTTTTGAGATGGCAAGCCAGGAATATGCCGCAATTAGTGGAACTAATAGGAATGCCATGGACAAAGCGAATTTATGAATCAGTTGGGATTCTTGCTTACTAAGGGACGTTCCAGTGATTCGTTGGTTCTTGATCATATTTAAGAAATCAAGCTTGAGTAGGACATAACTAAAGAACATGATTATGAAAACCTCAGTTTGGATATGCACAAGCATCCCTAACGATAGTGAGAGCGCTGCAAGTTCCCAGCGATCACTAACTAGAAATATAACAAATAGAATAATAAATGCATACATCCAAATATTGTCTTCCAAAGTAGTAAGAAGAAATGTATATCCAAAATTGAAAAGTATTAATAGAGCTGCTAGGAAGGCTAATAAGTAGTCGCTGTTTTCGGCATATGCAAATTTATAGGTGCCTAGAACAAAGACAAGCATGAATATTGCCGTAAGGATTTTGAATGAAGTGAGCGGGGCAAATCCAATCGCAACAAATAAATTCGCTAGAAATGGTATAAGAAAATGATAAGCTCCCAAAGACGATTCAGTATTACCACTTTTTATCGAAATTGCCCGGACCAGCGTATCCCAGTCGTAAGAGTAATTGAGGTTAATAAAAAATATTATATAGATAATTGAAACAAATAAAAGAATTAATCCTATTTTGTTGCGATTATTGAGCTTTGCTTCTACCTTAGAAAGGGACGCTTTCCCTCGAGACTCCCGTTTAGCTGGGGTCATAATCCTCTCCGTTCCTATCTAGTTTGCCCTTATTAAATTTGTGCCAGATGTCTATAGTAAAATTAGAATATTAAATAAATCTAATCTTTAGTACTCATGATTTTTATCTGAGCAGATTCATGTAAAACAAATTAGCAGAATAATTTAAATTTTTATTTCATAAAGGTCATGAGGGGGTTTCGAAATTGTTGGATCGTCTGGCAAAAGTGACATTTCATTATCTAAATCGTTTTGATGAACCTTACTCTTTTTCAGTGTTCTATCAAACAAGAATAGGCTAATCAATCCTATTGCCACACCGAACCACAGTGTAGTAATCCTTATTATTATTGTTGTCGTTGAGGCTGTGGATTTTGGCACTCCAGCTAAGAGCAATAAGGTGAAAAAGCTTCCCTCTGCAGCTCCAATACCTCCTGGAAGTACGAGGATCGCGCCAAATATCGAAGAAAACGAAAATATAGCTATTGATGCCATTAGACTGACATTTTCCCCAATATTTTGAAGCAAAAAGAACAAAGCAATTCCTTCAAAGGACCAAGAGATTGACGAAATTATCGTAGCCAAAATGACATTCTTAATAGTCAAGGTCTGCCTACAATTATTGTATACATCGTCTCCATAGGCAACCTGGTCTCTGAGAATTGGCACCTTTTTTCCATGTAAACATACAAACGTGAATGCCTTCTCATTTTTCATAAGGAAAATTAAAGCTGCAATAATAAATGATATACCGACAATTGCCCATGCATTTATTGCCGTCGACCAAATGCCAAGAATTGAAAGAACAGTTAATCCGATTACATCTGTTAGTCTTTCGGCAAATATAACAACGAGCGTTTTTCTTCTTTCGATACACTCCTTTTCCTTGAGCAACTGTGCTTTGAATACCTCACCGATCTTCCCTGGAGTTATTACCATTGCGATCCCCGAGAGAAAAACCATTAATGAGCTTTTGATTGGCACCTTTATGTCAAGGACTCTGAGAAAGTACTCCCATTTTAGGAATCTAAAAGCGATATTTAGAAGAGTCAACCCCAAAAGAATAACTATGACCTTCGGAGTAATCATTTGCAGTGATTTATACATATCCTCGTAATTGCCAATTAAGATCAGTGCGGCAAAAACGATTGCTCCTGATAGGACAAAAAATGTAAGCTTTTTTGTTGTTATATATTCACGAGGTTCCATAGAATTACTTTATTCGTATCCTTCCCAGAGTGGTTCAAATTCTGAAGCCCAAGGTGTCTGAGAAATTTGTTCAATATATTTTTTCCCAAATTTATTGTACCACAAAAATGTATTGTATTTCGTGGCAATGGCTGCTAGAAGGTTAAAGACTGGCGTATCAAAAAGCATAGGTTTTACTATCGGAATCTTTCGAAGCCTCATCTCCCAAAAAAATATAGGCTGTTTGTCGGGTTCGGGGGGCTTGAACGGGTCGACTTCGAACTCATCTCCAACGATTTCAATATCCTTAGTTGAGCCTAATCCCAAAATCTCTGCGTTTATGATATGTTCTATCTTGTTTGGCTCGAATCCCATGAATCTGGCAATGGTATAGTCTGCCGCCACTCTATCAGGTGAAGCCATAATGATCCCGCAGATCTTAGATATCCCAGTTCTAGGTGCATTTTCTTCCATGGATATTGTTAGGTCCATTAGATTGAATCTTGTTTTCGAAAAGTAATGATTTATGTCGGGAATTGCCTGATCAGCTACAGGATGAAATTGATGTCTAAACCTGGGCACCATACCCCAGTGATTCTTCATGCAACCCGTTATCGTAGTTAGGCAGTGTGTTTTAGGTACCGGAATATTAATTATTGTATCTACATCTAACAATATTTTGGGGAGGTCTAGCTGTTTGAAAACCTTTCCGCCACAATCAACCCTTATTAACGGTTCGTTTGATAGATTCACGAACTTGACATCGTATTTATCAGCAATATCCAAGTATCCCCACGCTTTGCTAGCCTTGTCAAGTTGTTTTGCCGCAGCCAAGTCTGCATCTCCCATGAACAACTCGCAATCCGGAAAGCTCTTTTTCAATTCGTATACTACGCTCTCTATAACCCATGGCGAAGTGCATTGTCCGGGAACAACTTGATCGGATATACCGTTAATTTTTATGAAAAATTTTTTGCCTTCAATAAATTTTTTCCATTCAGCCAGCTCGAGTGCTTTCTTAACCGCATCATGAACACCCTCCTTGTTTACATCTTTGACCTTGACAAATGCCACTTTAGACACAAAAATCATTCTCCACTTTTTCAGCAACCTCCAGGCCCGATTCTAATGCTGACGCCATATTTCTAATTTTAGGATAAATCCTATATATACCACCAAAATAAAAATTCTTAAATGATACAGGAGGATTCTCAAAATTTATAGAATAAATGGCCTCCGCGTTCTCTACTTTAAACACTTTCCTCCATTCTATCAAAACTCTAAATCCGGGGATCAAATTTTCCATAGCATTAGTATAGATTTCGGCAATCTCGTTCTCAGATTTATTCCATAACGAATTTTCTTTACTCATGTAAGCCGAAATATAAACTACTGATTTTTCTGATGGCGCTGAATCTTCGTATAATGTAGTATGATTGAAAATTACTGTAAATGGCTTATCTTTATCTAGTACATTTGACCAATATGGTAAGTTGAATTTTTCTTTCAGCCCAAAGCATGCACAAGCACAACATAGATACTCTATTTTTCTCAATCGCTTCTCCAGATCTTTAGGCAAATCGGTTGTCAGCTTGAGCAATAATTCCGGTGCAATGGTACTTACTATGACATCTACATTGATTTCTTTCTTGCCGAATGAATCTGAATAGATTACTTTTCCATCCTTTATCTCAGATATTTTTGCTTCTGTAACTATAGTTCCACCATTTTTCTTTATTTCTGTCGCAAGCCCCTCAACTATTTGATCGATACCGCCCTCGAGCCACCCAAACTTTTTCAGCAAGGAGGACGATTCTTTGAAGAACCTTGTACCTAACCAAGCCGCAGATATGTTCTCAGCTGAAGTTTGAAATTTATTTCTAATTAAGTGATCAAAGAAAGTATCAAAATTATTTTTGCCCGCTTTGGCTACGACCCACTCTTGGGCATTCATGCCTTTAAGCTTATTCCAATCCTGATTTTTCGAATCTAATAAAATAAATCTTGCTAATAGCACTTTATCTATTAAAGGTAGTGGAAATTTGAGAACTTCAATGGGTGTTGAAAATCCCCAAATTTTGTTTCTATGAATAAAGCCTTGTTTAACTTTCTTTTTCCTGAATCCATCGAATAATCCCAAATCTCTAATGAATTCTATTGTAGTGAAATCACCTTCGAGAATGTGGTGATAGGTTTTTGTAATTTTGTATTCTTTTCCGTCCCAGGGTATGATATAGCTTGATGCCATTCCTCCGAGAAATGGTTCCTTCTCGAGCATGATAATGTCGTGTTTTTTCGAAAGTTTCCAAGCAGCAGCAAGACCTGTTAGTCCGGCGCCAATAACAGCGATTTTCAATTTACCATCTTCCAATTATCCTTCCCCATTTGAGCTCAAGAAGAAGCATTATGATCAAAAAGATCTCCCGGGCTCCTTTCAAATTAAAGCCCACTTTAGAAATTCCTGCTTTTCTTTCTCTGAATAGAATCGGGACTTCTGTCACTTTTGCCTTTGATTTATATACCATTTCAATAACTACTTTGAATCCTTTTGGTTCCAATTTGAATCTCTTGAAAACATCCCACCTGGCTACCATGAATCCTGTCATCGGATCTTTAATGTCGATCCATAGAATTGCTCTTGCTAACCAGGCAAAAAATAGGGTGATTATCCTTCTACCAGTTGTATCATTGCTGACTCCCCCTTCAACAAGCTTGGAGCCAAGTACTATTTCCGATTCTTCTATTTTACCTAACATATTCAACAAGTCTTGGGGCCTATGTGAACCGTCACCATCCATCAATGCTATAATATCGCCCTTAGCGTAACTAAGCCCTTCTACAAATGCATTGCCTAAACCATCAGATTTCTGATCTACAATATTTGCTCCTCTGACTTCTGGCCTGAATGTACTCTTATCGACAATAATAATTTCATGGTTTTGTTTTATTATTTTGTTTAGTTCATCTATAATCTCTTGTATGCTAGGTTCATCTTTAATTGGTATTATTATTGAGATTAGCATCTATTATATCCTCGGTATAATTTTCCCGCCTTTATTAAAGCTTGTTCGGCTGTGCAATGAAAGATCTTTAAATTAAAAAAATAAGTGTGATGATAGGGTATGTGCCTACTCCGCCGTGAAAAGTCAAAATGCAAGGCCATGATAGCTGCATCGAATAAAATATTGTTTTGAAGATTGCGAGCAACCTAAGTATAAAGGACCTTGTAGGTTAAACTTCATCATTGTTGGGATGACTTCCTTTTTTCGTCCTATTATCCCAAATTCCCATGGATTTTCATAAAGGATTTTAACTTGTAGGATTGCGAAGGACAGAGCGTGAAGTCCCCCTTCTTTAAGGTAGGGATGAAAGTGGAGTCCATTGCCCTTGTTTCTGCCTAACCATAACTATTTAAGGGATTAGTTGGATATCCATATTTAGGTACAAC
>JALHSR010000324.1 GCA_022865315.1 Methanotrichaceae archaeon
CGTGAGCTATCGAAATTAGCTGAATAAAGTTGGAAAGATGGCAAGAATGGCCAAAATCAAGCTCATTTAAGATCGTTGAACAAAAAAACTTGGACAATTGATCCCACAAACTTTATGCATTTAAGTTGATCGTAATCCTCCCTATATTAGCAATTTAAAATAGAACGTAAACTATTTACATTGGTAAAGTAGATATAGACCTATTGAGCTGATAGCAGGAGGGTGTGAAAATGAGAATTTCCGAGAATCAGCGCATCCAAATGAAAGAGTTGGATGATTTTCTTTTATCAAAAATAAAATCCAGAACTAATTTGGAGATAGCTGATATAAGGTCGCTTGATATGGGCGAAATTGAAAAAAAACTCGGGATCGAACCAACCAGACCGGAAATTTATTTCTCATGGGAAGACAATGAGAAAGATGGCTATCAATCAAATTTGGAATTTCCAAGCGACGCAGAATTGGCCAAACGTGAAGAAATTATAGACCAAGAACTGCGGAATTTTCGTCTTTAGCCATAAAATTGGAAAATGTCGCTATCTCCGGCAGTCTTAGAAAGAATAACCACAATATTTAAGGAAGTTTATCCCTTTTCCAGAGATGCGACTATTTATGCAGAAGTCGTAAGTGGGCAAAGTCAAATTAAAGGCATAACAGAATTACGAGATGCTTTGGAACATCTAAACCGTGCAATAACTACCGAGGATGAGGAGTGCGCTCTAGATAATTTGACGGAAGCCTATGAGCACTTAAGGCGAGCGGGAATAGAGAGTGTTCAAAGGGCTGCAACTAAATTGTATTGGGAATGTTTAGAGGCGATCAAGACTCCTAGTATAATTTATAAGTTGGCGTTTTTGGAAGTTCCTGATAATAATAGAATCAGAGAATTGAGAATGAATGCAATGAGAAAGATTGCAGATGGAAGAATGCATAAATCTGATAGAAATACATGGATTCAATCTATACATGAATTTACAGAAGCCATAGAATATTGTTTTGAACTTAAAGACATGATTCCATCCAAAAAGGACGCAAAATTTCGTATATTAGGTCTAGTATTTGGGATAATCACTACCCTATCATTAATTTTAAATGCCTATTTAATATACAAAAAATAGTGATGAGTATATTTCTCCATATACGTTTTATAAGTGGAATTTAAAATATAAATTCATAAATAATTTCTTAACTACCGACTTTTGACAGGGTTGGATGTAAAGGAAAAGTACCGACAACTTTACAGAACCTTTGCTGCAAAACTTAATATCTCATAACGATTGTGAAGTCTTATTCACAATCGTGAATTCGGCCCGACTTTGTGCCTGCCGAGCGATACAAGCCCTGGATAAACCCCAGGAGAATAAAAAAATCGTTGCTCATCGTTATTAACGACTGAAGTTGAAATCCCAAGGTGATTTAGCAATGAAATCGAATAGTCTGATAAGGACCTTAGCTATCATCGGCCTGATGAGTTTGGTTGTGCAGACCGTCCACGCAAAGGAAGAGCCAGCGGAGCTTAAAAGTGCAGCTGTGAAGATACAAGAGATCCTTCAAAATGAGTCTGCTTATGACGGCAAATATGTGGTGATTGAAGGGAAAATCGATACTGAATGTCCCTCAGGCTGCTGGTTTATCCTGAATGACGGATCGGCAACCATTTATGTGGATATACTCCCCAATAATTTTGTCATTCCCCAGAAAAGGGGATCTTCCGCTAAGGTGTATGGCGAAGTTACCACTATAGAAGGAGATCCCATGATGATCGGAAAGATGGTGGAGATAGACGGAGCGATTTATCAATGAACTTCCTGACCCTGGCGGCAAAGAATCTCTTGCGCCGGAGGGGAAGGACGCTGCTCACGGTCTTGGGAGTGGCTATAGCCGTATCCGTACTATTCAGCCTCATGGCCCTGAATTCGGGTTATGAGAAGGAGTTGAACAAGGAAGTAAACAGCATGGGAATTCATATCCTGGCAGTGCCCAAAGGCTGCCCTTACGAAGCGGCTTCGCTTATCATTCATGGAGGAGTTATACCCAAGTACCTCTCCGATTCCGATCTCAAGAACGTCAGCCTCATCCCTGGGATTGAGTTGGCTACGCCAATGCTTATGCACCAATTCATGAAAAAAGACGAAAGATCGGGAAAGAGCACACCGCATATAATTTACGGAATCAACATTGAAGAGATGCGAACTCTTAAGCCCTGGTGGACGGTAGAAGGCAGATTCTTTCGGGACAATGAAACTAATGTCATGCTAGTGGGTCGAGACCTGGCGGATAAAGAGAACCTGAGTGTAGGCCAGATACTGGCAGTAGGACCGAATAAAGAGAACTTCACAGTGGTCGGGATCCTGGACAGAACGGGTGACCAAGACGACCAATTTCACTTCTTTCCCTTGGCTGAAGCCCAGCGTATCTTCAGCAAAGAGGGAAAGATCACTACCATAGCTGTTAAGGTTGATGATGTAAGCCAGATATCCCAGGTCTCAGCGGAAATGGAAAAGATATCTGACATCCAGGTCGTGACAATGACGCAGATAATGGGTACCATTATGAACCTAGCCGGATCAGCACGTTCACTTCTGCTTACGGTAATAGCAATCGCCCTGATAATTAGCGCCTTCGGCATTATCAATACACTGCTCATGTCTGTCAACGAAAGGACGCAGGAATTCGGTATGATGAAGGCCATTGGAGCCTCGGGTCTAGATATCGGCAAGATGGTCCTAGCAGAGACGGTGATCATAACGGCGGCAGGAGGATTAATTGGGATTTTTGGATCTATCGTGGGCTCAAGCCTAATCGAGAGCTTTGTCAAGAACATGCTACCATACTCGCCTCGGGGATCGCTAATTTCCTTGAACCCGGAGTTGATCATCTTCGCCCTGGTCTTCTCCATAATGCTCGGGCTAGTATGTGGGATTTATCCGGCCTTCAAGTCTTCCCGGCTAACGCCAATGGAGGCCATCAGGAGCGGTGCAGATTGAGTGAGACCATTGATGCGAAAAATCTGACCAAGATTTACCGCAGAGGAAGGGAAGAAATCTATGCTCTTAACGACGTCGATATCCGGGTAAGTAACGGTGAATTTGTTTCCATCATCGGACCCTACGGCTCGGGCAAGACGGCACTTCTGAATGTACTAGGCTGCCTTGATACCCCCACGAGGGGAAGCCTACGGTTGAATGGCATTGAAACCAGTGGGCTCAAGGAAAAAGATCTAGTGAGGCTTCGGCGAGACAATATCGGATTCGTCTTCCAGCAGTTCTATCTCATACCCACTCTAACTGCACGGGAGAATATCGAGCTGCCCCTGCTTTTCAGCCGTAAAAATGGCAATCGTAGCAGGATAGATGAGATTCTTGAGCTCGTGGATCTTGGCAATAGGAGTGAGCACTTACCAAGACAACTTTCAGGTGGCGAAATGCAGCGCGTGGCTATCGGCCGAGCGCTGATCAACGATCCAAAGATCATTCTGGCAGATGAGCCCACAGGCAACCTGGACTCGGGCACATCAAAGAAGATTTTTGATCTCTTCCGAGAACTGAATAACCATGGTCTGACGTTGGTAGTGGTAACTCATAACCTAGAATTGGCCAGACAGGCGCACAAGATGTATACGCTGCGTGATGGGCAGATCGTGAGATGCGAGGATCTGGCCTGCGTCCTCGGAAGAAATGACTTAAAGGTACAGCTAGAAGTCGTTTAATCTTGATATAAACGTATTTGGGCAAACCCTAAAAGTATGAGATAAAATGTGCATCCACCCCTTGATGGTTTTCAATATTGGGAACAGATCTAAAGGTATGATTCAATCCATTATGGCCAAAGAGATAAAAAACCCCTTGAGCATATTTCTGCAGAAACCAGAGAATTATTCAAGAATCAAAAAAATAAAACTATGAAATGTGAAACTTTTTTTGGTCCTTCTTTGATAGCGGCATTTTAAGATAATTCTATAGTTCTAATGTCTGCCTCAATACCAACCTATAAATACCAATCCCGCCTCTAATGCCTTGTTCACAATCGTGAACTTCGCCAAGGTGGCGGAACGGTGACGCAATTGCCTGCAGAGCAATACCAACCCGGTTCGACTCCGGGCCTTGGCTTTGGCAAGAGTTCAGCTAGGCGCAAACAGGGCGATGAACGCAGAGATCAAGGCGTTGCTCTTGAGCGTTGGCAGCGCGAATATCGACGAGAAGCTTTTGCAGGAAGTTACGAGAACTACCATCCCCAGCGCTGGGCCTGGGGCTGGCCTCGAGTCCTTCTTCATCAAATCTGGTAGCGATAGAGTGAGGTTGTCAATCGACATGAATTCTCCTCTTAAAGTTGTCAGATACTGCAATGGAGTAGTAGTAATCAGAGATCGCAAACCCATAGCCACTGGGGAGCTTGAGCCCGCACTCAGCCACTGCCCAGAGCAAGCCTACTTGACCATAAGTGGCCGCTGCATCTATGACTGCAAGTTCTGTCCCGTGCCACTACTTCAAGGAAAGGTTAAGAGCCTTGAGAAGATTGTGCAGCTTGTGGAAGAGGCTGATCAGACGGGAGAGCTCAGCGCCATTTCTCTAACTAGCGGGGTGGCAAATTCGCCGGAGGAAGAAGTGACGAAGGCTGTTCAGATATTGAAGACCCTTAGAACAAGATACAATGTGGCCATAGGGGTTTCAGTCTATCCAACGGAGACCTCCTCAAAAGAGCTTTACGATGCAGGTGCCACTGAAATAAAGTATAACATAGAAACCATGGACTCAGAAATCTTCGCCCGTTGTTGCCCGGGATTATCGTTATCTTTTGTGCTTAGATCATTGGAAAAGGCAGTTGAGCTCTTTGAAAAGAATAGGGTCTCATCCAACTTCATTTTAGGCTTGGGCGAGAGCGACGAATGTGTTTTATCTGGAGCTAGCAAGTTGTCGAAGATGAGTGTGATACCCATATTGAGGCCTATTTCCCCACCCTCTCCGTTCAGGAGGAGAGGTCCCAGTGCGGAGGCCTCCGGCGGAGAAGCTGCTGATGCTGGCCAAAGCAACAAAAAAAATTTGGATGAAAACGACTTGCGGACTGATAAAGCGGAGACCATGTGCCTCTCCTGTACGGGATGCGATATCACACCCCATAGAGATGTATAATTAAAGAGGAACTGTGAAGATAACTCTACCTAACGGAAGCAAAAAAGAGCTACACATCCCTGAATCAATAATTGAAGATATTTTGAATGACCTAGCGATAAATCCAGTTGAAGTAATTGTTGCCAAGAACTCAAAAATTGTTTCGGAGCTCGAATCAGTTCGGGATGAGGACGAAATAAAAATTATCAAGATAATTCATGGAGGCTGAATAGCTTCATGGTTTCCAAAGAAGATATTATAAGCATAAGAAATTTCTATACCTCTACAGAAATTTATTCACCAAACAACGGAGAGATAAGAAGCAAAATTATGAGCAGTTCGAAGCAAATCTGATTAGGCCGATTGCATATTTGATTTCATAATGCAGCCATCTATCCCGCAAACATATCGTTCCAGGGGTATCTTCTTTCCAGATCGTTTTATAGCCTCCGAAACGAGCTTAACCAAATTCGTGCAACAAGGAACTTCCATATGGAGAACAGCTATGTCTTTGATATCGTTAGCTTTCAAAATTTCTTCCAGTTTCTCTACAAATTCTTTAGTATCGTCGAGTTTCGGGCAACCGATAAGCACGACTCTATTCTTGATTAAGTCTGAAATCGATCCAGATGCAAATCCTGAGCAATCCGCAGCTATTAACAGCTTTGCACCATTAAAGTAAGGGGCATCGATATGAGCCAATCTCATTTGAATAGGCCAGCTGCAAAGCTGTGATTTCGGTCCTAATTTGCGCATACGACCCCTGGAGCCAGAATCAGATTTCCTACTAAACGAAGCACTACAAGGTGAAATCGTATGTAATTCCTGTTGTTCCTTCGTTACTTTCCCAATCTTTGAGCTATCTAAGCGTCTCTTTGCAGCTTTTTCGTCGAACTCCTCCGCCTCACGCTCTTCAATCGTCAAAGCGCCAACAGGACATTCTCCAATGCATGCTCCAAGACCATCGCAGAACCTATCGCTGACAACTCGAGCTTTTCCGTCAATAAGTTCTATAGCGTCCTCCGCACAAGCTACGATGCAGTTGCCACACCCAGTGCAAAGAGACTCATCTATCTTGATAATCTTCCTGTGAGTCATTTCTATCAACCCGTTTCTGAATCTGTATGAAAAAAGGTGTTAAGGATCTCTAAGCTCTCATCATCTGCTTGATATCCTCATCCGGATTACTTATCAGCTTTATATCGTATGTCTCAATCAGCAGCTTCAGAATGTCATCGTTAATCCAAGCAGGAACTATGGGACCGAGATAGATTCCCTTTATTCCCAAGGCCAATAGAGACCATAAAATGGCAACAGCTTTCTGTTCCATCCAGCTGACTACAAGAGTCAAAGGTAGTTCGTTGACTCCAACACCGAAAAGATCTGCTAATCCTTGAGCAATCTCTAAAGCTACAATGGCATCATTGCATTGACCCAGATCTATCAATCTAGGTATACCATCAATATCTCCCAAGTCGAGATCATTGATCCTATATTTGCCACAAGCCAAGGTTAGAACTACAGTATCCTGGGGCAGCTTCTGAACGAACTCACGATAATATTCAGATTTCCTCAAAGGAGCGTCACAACCTCCTACCAGGAAGAACCTTCTAATTTTGCCCGCTTGGACCAGCTGTTTGATCTTGTCCCTCAAGGAAAGTATGACAGATGTCGAAAAACCTGTAGTCAAGACATACTCTCCTGGATCGTCCTTGAGCTCAGGCAATGAACGGGCCTTATCTATCACAATCCTATAATCGTAGCCATCGATATGCTGAACTCCTGGAAGTTGAACGGGCCCTGTAGAAAACATTCGATCCTTATACTCTTCTCGTGGAATCAGAAAACAATTGGTTGTTCCAAGTATGGCCATAGGGTATTTGGCAAAAATCTCTCTCTGATCATACCAAGCTTTGCCCAAATTTCCAGCAAGGTTTTTGTACTTCTGCAAACCAGGGTAACCGTGGGCAGGCAGCATCTCAGAATGGGTATAAACATACACATTTGTGCCTTCAACCTGCTTGAGCAGTTCTTCTAGAATCTTGAGGTCATGCCCAGTTACAAGAATTCCATGCCCTTTTACCGTGCCAGTTTTCACTTTTGTAGGTACCGGTTCGCCATAAGTCTCGATATGGGCTTTCTTAAGAAGTTTCATTGTCCTTATATTCATCTCGCCAGCTTCTATAGCCAGCTTGAGGAACGATTCTGGATCAAAGTTGACGTTGGTCAGAGTGGAAAAAAATGCTTTCTCTAAGAATGCATCCACATCCGCGTCGGTATAGCCCAATTCTCTAGCATGAAACAGGTAAGCACTTATGCCTTTGATGGCAAAGAGCAGATTATCCTGCAAACGAGCCAATGTAGCGTCTTTTCCGCACGCGCCTTTCAGAGTGCAGCCAGTACCCTGTGCTGTTTGAGAGCACTGATAACAGAACATATTCACTTTTTCTTTTCCAGCCATATTAATTACCTCTAATTAAATAAATTAAACAGTCGTCCGAGCGTGGGCAATAGCTTCCTCAACCTTCTCCCTTATGATATAACCTGACTTATGCAAAATTGTGTCTCCCACTTCGGAGTCGCGTTCCATACTGGCAGTGCAGGGATAAGCATGATGTGCTTCGGAAATTCTCTCCCTTAGATCTTCCTGGTCGGCCTCCAGACCAAGTAACCTTTTGGCGACGAACCATGTGGAGCCGCAAGGAGCACTTCGCAAGACATTTACCGCTAGAATAATTCTCTTCCCTGTCGACCCTATCTGCAGAACTATATCTAGCTTAGGTTCGCCTATCAGAGCTTTGTTGAGGAATTCAGATATAACCGGTTTCTCCGGATCCGGCCTCATGTTACAGAACGGTTTGGAGAATGCAGCCTCCAATCCTAATTCTTTAGCCTTTTCTTCGAGCTGTTTGCGTAAACCCAATGGCAGCTCCTGGGGTCGTTCTGAGCAGCCAACTATAGCCTTATAACCTGCTTCTTTGAGCAATGGCAACATGCCAAACAGGATGTCAGCATGGACATTGATAACTACAGCCACTTCTGCTTTAGGAATTTTAGGCAGCAAAGGATCAACATCATCGATAAAATCGCCAAGATCGTCTGGATTTGGCATCTCCACTACGGCCACTATATCTCCGGCCGCACTATATTTTCCAGACCGGCATTGGTTGCAAGCTTCTCCACAAGATATACAAAACCCTGAGTAATTGATCAGATTTCCAATAACACGTTGGCCAAATTCCCCGTTATAAAGAACGACGATTTTCAAGCTATCGGTCTCCGTTGAGGTTTCTAGAGAATCTTAGTAGGTTCAGTTGGTCGTGGTGTTTTGATTACCAAGATTCGCAGTCGACTATTGCTTTCATTGGACCAACGATGCGGCATTTTGACCGGACTTTCTATCAGGGTATCGGGACCTACAACGTTTCTTTCATCGCCTATCTCTAAAACAGCTTTACCCTCGAGCACATAGAATATTGCATCCACTGATGTGATATGTTTCTTCAAGGATTGGCCGGGTTTCAAAGTTATATGTACAACTTGTGCATTTATCGAATCGCTAAGAGTTCTTGCATCAACGCCATGCGGGTTTGGCTTGCTTTCAGCTTTTATTACCTCAATAATGTTCATCTATATCCCCAATTAACCCATTTCTTGTTTTTTGGATACGTTCAGCCATGATCTTTCCTATTGCGTTTTCTGCATCATTTATGGAGGGGCTTCAGTTCTGCAAAATTTGCATACATGCAACTGATGCCAACTTTTTAGGTATTATTGGTTTTCTGCAATCGACTTCATACCGATGATATTTCATATCTTTGCCCATATCCAGGTTCGTCCTTTGTCATTGCCAGCCTCAACGGTATATTATTGATACTAAGGTATATAGAGTAGAATGTTTCCAGAAGTATACTATGCAGGCAGATTGCACGGTTAACCAAACTGTCAGGTATATAGCAAGAAAATGGACCCTGCTGATTCTTTTGGAATTGTACAAAGGAGATGAACACAAGAGACGTTTTTCTGAATTGAAAAAATGCCTGGATGGGATTACCCAGAAGGTGCTTTCTTCACGACTAAGAGAACTTGAAAGTGAAGGGCTCATTGAGAATAGAATTGATTCAAGCTCATTCCCTGCAAGAAGCGAATATGTCTTAACAGAAAGCGGTCTGGAGATTGTCAATATCATAAAAGATATGAAGCAATGGGCATTGAAATGGAAGATCACAAATATTGAATGTGAATGCCAAGACTGCAGCGAATGCGTATTATGAGAAAACGGTCTGTTTGTGCAGTCTAAATATTAAAAAAAAAAAGAAAGCTATATTGGGCATTTCGATGCAGTCATGAAACAAATGTCTGAGATTTGCTATCGAACAGCGTGATCTACTCCAATAAATCCACTCTACCGGTATCCAAATGGTAACGGGCTCCCACTATCTTTAGTTTACCTTCCTTAACAGCCTCAAATAGTATGGGCTTGGTAGATCCCAGTTGAGCCACTATGTCGCGAGTATTGACATCTATGGAGTTGTTCAAAATGTCACCACTCATCCCCTTTGCCTTATCGACAGCTGGTTTGATAGCTTCCACAAGGTAATTAATGTGGCCCGGCGCTTCACCACCTGTTACTGCCGCTTTGACTGCGCCACAGTTATCATGACCTAGCACAACTATCAATGAAGCATTTAGATGTTCTATAGCATATTCTATAGTTCCTAAAGTGGCGCTATCCATGGACTCGCCCGCTGTCCTGATAACGAATATGTCTCCTATTCCTTGATCGAATATAATCTCCGGAGGAATCCTAGAATCCGAGCAGCTCACTATAACTGCGAATGGGTGTTGAGCAGATATAACCCCTGCACGGCGTTCTGCAGACTGGTTCGGGTGTGTGACATTACCAGAAACAAACCTGCCATTGCCTTCCAACAACTTTCTTAAAGCTTGTTCAGCGGTCATTCCAGTCCCCCACTACGTTTGCCAGAACCTTTTTCGACGACAGCATGCACTCCTGGAACGAAAGAAACCAGGATCAACATTGTTCCCGGCACAATATCTTTTGATGATATGCTTTAGCCTCCTTTCCGAGCCCATTTTGTGCCCAAAAAGTATATACTTTTTCAAAAATCGGATGTATATATATTTAAATTATTCAAAATCTACAAATTAAATCAAATTCCCATTTAACCATTAACAATTTGACGTACATATGGATTAAATCAAAGTTTCATCCTTGAGCGAGGGAAATCAACATTATATGATTGACGTTTTCGAAGATCGAATGGATAAAAAACGACGAATAATCTTCACAGATTTAGTTTCCGTCGATATTCAAAGGATTAGATTTCGAGCTGTGAATCATGCCAAGCAGAAAATCAATGAAGATATTGAGGGGCGAAACCTAAAGATCCAGAAACCACTAGCTATGAAAGCGAGTGAGCTTGGGCCTTTTAATACCTCATTCCCTTATTGAAAGCAGGATGCAAGTTTACGATGGCATCCTTGGCCGATATGCATCTTTTTCATAGTTGTTAGGAATAAAGGTTCATTGGAAGCGAGCTATAATATATCAATGCCATTGATATCAAACCTTCATGAGAGGGCCGGGAGATCGTGCTGCCTGAAGTTTCCGTAAAATACACCCAAAATCACATATAAGGTAGAGGGGCGTATCAACCTTCCTTTGCCATCCAAATGTATCGGAAAACTCGATGGAGATTTTCTCCCGTAATACATAGCCGCCAAACTATTTATATGATTGATCATGATTGTATGTTTTGTTTTCATAATCGGGGGCTGAAATGTGCGATCTTGGCAAACAAAGGCATCGGATAATGTTATATTTGCTCATCATTTATTGCTTGAATTCAGTTGCATCCGGTGTTGGATCAAACGAAGTGATCGTCTGGGAACACGACGGATTCCATGGAGATAGTTCTTCTTGGACACTAGATCCGGGCATGAGACACAAGTTAGTTAGCGTTTTTCCTGGATGGTTAAACGATGCGATATCGTCCATAGAAGTGGGATCAAACGTGAAGGTAGCTGTTTATCGCCATAGCTTCGGTGGTCCATCGAAGGTTTTCGAGAAATCTGTTAATTATGTGAACGATTACTGGAATGACGAGATCTCATCTATTATCATCTTCCCCAAAGAGCAAGCTAACCCATTGGGAGTAATATTAAGCGACACTGGATTTAATACGATAACAAGCTATGAGCCCGCTTCGCAATTCTTCCCTCTTCCAGAAAATCTCAAAGATAAAGAAGCCTTATACCCAAAGTTTGGCGATTTCAAAGATAAAGCAGAATATGTGCTGATTCAGGGAGATAACATAGAAGTGGAGCTTTTTAAAGACCCCAATTTCGAACCAAGTCATCGGTCTTTAGTGCTCCCGAAAACCGCTGTTTGCTCCGTCGATGCTGAAGGCGAATTTAAAGGGTATAAGACCTATCGATTAAGTGGATGCAGTTTAAACCTCGAGGGAGAAGTGTCCTCCCTAAAGGTGCGATTGATCGGTTCTGATAAAGCAACGACAAGTGTAACTGAAGCATCGACAGGATTCACCCCGATTCAAGTGCTGCCAACGATTGGCTTGGCCGAGATACCCAGCGCTATTGTGACTGAGCATGAGGTTAGCGGTTTGCTAAAGTCGATGCCATCAAAAGGTAATATTGTTCCCATAGAAACAATCCCCAAGTTATCCGGTATGGTATATGTGGGAGATCCTGGAGTAGAGAGCATGCCATTGACCGGAGTGAAGGTGGAGCTTTATTGTTCTAACGATCCCCAGAATCTGGGAGAACTGGCTATTTCCAGTACAACTAACTCGGAGGGCTGGTATGAACTGGTACCACCTTCTGGATGCAAATTTTTCAATATAAGGATGGTCTCTCCGTCCGGTCATAACGCAGTTGGAGCTGCCAGCGTAAGCGGCAATATTCTCGATAAAAGCTCAATCCAATACGTCTATCCCATTAAAGACCTAGTTCTCACAGGCAACAAGTTCTGGGCAAAGCCCACAATTCCGACAACATCGGGTTTGTCGCCCGGTTCCTCTGCAACTGCTCCACAAGGAATTCCGTGCCAACAAGGATGTCGATGTTTGCCTGCTGAGACCGCTCAAACGAATTTCGGTAGCTACGAACGGTGTTCATCGGACATTTGCGGATACGACCAGAGCGGGGAGCCTCTGTACTGCTTCAGGCCTGTTCAACCGGCTCCACAAGGAATTCCGTGCCAACAAGGATGTCGATGTTTGCCTGCTGAAACCGCTCAAACGAATTTCGGTAGCTATGAACGGTGTTCATCGGATATATGTGGATACGACCAGAGCGGGGGACCTCAATACTGCTTCAGGCCGGCTCAACCGGCTCCACAGGGAATTCCGTGCTCACAAGGATGTCAATGTTTGCCCGCTGAAACCGCTCAAACAAATTTCGGTAGCTATGAACGGTGTTCATCGGATATATGCGGATATGACCAGAGAGGAGAACCTCAATACTGCTTCAGGCTGCCTAGCGGCCCTGAACAAATGTGGAACGTCGAACCAATCGAGTCAGATGTGGAACAGCCAATCATCATTGGAGAAGATCCGGAAAAGGGGTTAACAGACGGCTATTGGTAAAGGGCGGTTTACCCGCAGAATCAACAGATGAATTCAGAGAAGGTCAGAAAACCGCGTTGCTACATGCCGATGTGATAGGCCAACAACAAGCCATTCTGTGATAGCACCCATAATCCGCCAGGTTCTATTGTTGGCGATGAGTTGTTAGGCAATATGCATTGAATGAATCAAGAATTCAAGAATTTTACGATGATTTGGCTTGAAAAATATTGATAAAATTGTAACTCCTGCTTGATAGCTAAAGACATTCCCAATCAAGATTTGAGGACTGGAAGAATGACTAAAACAAGAAAGATCCGGAAGGTATTGAAGAGCAAACCTGCGATTGAAGGAGCGGGAGTCCACCTTAACCGCGTATTTGGATACAGCCAGCTTCCTATGTTCGATCCATTTTTGCTTCTAGACGATTTCCGGTCAGATACCCCAGAGCACTATATTAAGGGATTTCCCTGGCATCCTCATCGTGGGATTGAAACAATCACTTATGTTCTTCGCGGTGATGTGGAACACGGCGACAGCATGGGAAATAAGGGCACTATATCTGCGGGAGACGTTCAATGGATGACCGCAGGAAGCGGAATCATACACCAAGAAATGCCTAAAGGAGACCTGAACGGCTCTATGTACGGATTTCAACTTTGGGCTAATCTTCCCAGATCCCACAAAATGATGGATCCACGTTATCGGGATGTAAAAAATAAGCAAATCCCTGAAATTAAGTTGGAGAGTGGCACGAGAATCAGGATCATATGTGGTAATGTGGGTGATAAACAAGGACCTGTTCAAAACATTATCATCGAGACGGAGTACCTTGATATAACCGTCCCGACTCAACAAAAATTTATCCATCCGACTGCACGCGGACATACTGTGTTTGCATATGTTATCGAAGGCAAGGGTCACTTCTGCAAGGATAAAGAACCTTTTTCCTATGAGATCGAAGGACTCAACTATTTCGATATGCAAAGAGACTCCTTCGCAAGCAACGGAACTATTGTCCTATTTGATGAAGGCGACCAAGTAATGGTCTCAACCAAAGAGGAGGCGGTCAGGTTCTTGCTAATATCGGGTAAGCCTATTGTTGAACCGATCGCTTGGTACGGCCCTATAGTAATGAATACGAAAGAAGAACTCCGGATCGCCTTCGAAGAGTACAGCAAAGGGACATTCATCAAGTACCATAGAGCTTAAACATTTATTGAGTAAGAAAAGAAGAGGCAATTTTAAACAAAAGGTAAGAGGTATTTCGCCCCAAAATTGGGATTCAGCGATTATATAATCGCAAATAATCTGTTCCAAGGCCTAGGGCCCTATCTGTTCCTTCCAACCTGAGATATGTTTATTGTTATCGATCATCTGCAAAACGAGACTATTAACACCTAATTTTTTCAGTAGCCCAAACATCTTTCTGGCAACTTCCAGCTTGTCAGCTTATCGCAAATTCAATTCATGCATATTAGAACGCTCCAATTTCGAATATTTTTTCAAATACTTCTCGTCTGAGACAATCTTTAATGACTCTGAAGATATTGAAGATTATGATATTGCTATTTTTTTGGGCCAAAAATCTCCATATTTTAGGCTCAAGGATGCCTCGAAAATGTATTGGCAACAGAATAAAGAATTCGATATCCTATAAAACTATCATTTGGCATCCTATGAAATCCATAGATATAGGCAACAAGCAGCCATGTCTTGAAATTGAGGGCCGGAAAAGAGGTATAGGAATCTATTCTCAGCCTTTTTAAATCTTCTTTCATGCATCTTCACTTCTTCTCGCTCTAGGTTCATTATTTCCATCATGAGATTCACCGCATTAGTTGAGACTGTGATCAAAAGATAGATGATCAAGAATATTCAGCGCTTTCCAAACCAAGACTAAATAACATATTGCCAGTCAGGATCAAAAAATGAGCAAAAAAATCAGAAGAAGTTAGGAGATTTTTAACCGGGTTTTTGCTTAATCTTTCCATAAATATTATTCAAATAATTTCAAACATTGTTTCCTTCTCTCAGAAATAACCCCGAAGTCAAAATTTGTTCTCTGCTCATAAATATGAGCGAAATTCCCTTATATAATTAGGAGATTCATGAGGCTATAATTACTCTTATATTTAAAGGAGTTATAATGGAAGATTTCGCGGACAGATATGGTATCAATTTTGTGAAGTTAATAGATTGTCGCGCCACAATGAAAGAGTTTGAATTTGATAAGATGCTGCTAATACCAACAGCTAATAGTTATCGTGCACTTATTGAAGAGGCTCAAATTGAGATTAATCCAAGGGTAAAGAACTATCTATCACAGAAGTGGTCCGATGGAGCAATAGAAAATTTTTCCTTTTTTGCGATGGCTGCTGCAATATATGCTCGAAGTGTGTCTGACCCACCTTACATGATTGATATTGGAAAAGTGCTGCTCAGAACGGTAGCTGTTTGCAATCAAAGATGCGCTCATAGAACAAAAACAGGTGGAGGATGCCGATCGGCCATGAACGAGACGCAACATCATTTGCCGAAATGCATTAAATTACCAAGAGATATTGAAATTATTTGGGGATGTGTAAAAAGATATATTGCAACTGGCAAGGCCATAAGTGTGCAAGAAGCTAGAAGTATAAAAGAACCCATGAGTGTACAAATCGATCCTGGTCCTAATTTTGCCCCAGTAACTTCATGCTGAATGATCCAGTATTATTATTAAAACATCGTCATATTTTTTACAGTTATCTATAGTCTAACACCTAAAGATTCAAACTAATAATCGGCAAGTATAGCCCCAACATAGGCTCCTTTTAGTATAAATCTTTACGTTCGCAACTATAAATGCAACAATCGCCCAGAAGGGGGAATAGCTAATAAACAGGTTCTGAACTACAAGCCAACTGAATAGAAATCATCGAATAAACCGTTAAAACTGCATTAAAGATTCAGGAAAGCTCCAATGAGTTAATCTCGTCGTCTTTGGAACTTTGCTGAATCCATTATAGATTTATCATTTTCGAGGATTGTCAGCTTCGCCTTTCTTCAACGATTTCTCTTCCTCCGTTAAGGATTTGGCAATCTTTTTGGTTTCTTCTTCCAAATCTTCTTTCAAAATTTCTCTTTTTGTTATGTCACGATCCTTTTCGGAGTCCCTATTTGAAATCCATTCGGAAATCTGTTCTGGATAGTTCTCTTTTTTAGCAGGGTAATTCTTTTCTAGAGACTTTTTGTTATTTAGCATCGATTACATCTCTTATTTTTCTAATATGATATAGTTTATGATTACGGCTAAGTTTTAAACAAGAATAACCATTTCAATTATTTCTTCCATAGCTCTGGCAAGAAGAGCAGAAATATTGGCATTAGCTCGAGTCTTCCGAGATACATGGCAAAAAATCCGATTAATTTGCCCAGTGATGAAATCTGAGACCAATCAAAAGCTATTATTCCAAAGAACGGCCCAACACCACCCATACAGGAAGCTATGCCTGAGGTTACAACAAGCAGATCGACTCTAGGATCGTTTATTGAAACCATGGCAAAAACTAGCGAGAGCGCAAGAAATGTTGCCAAATAGATGAATGAATAGAAGATTATCGATCTCAGAACGTCTTCTTGCACAACACGCTTTCCGATCTTTACTGACAAAAAGGCCCTGGGATGGAGCATATGAGATAATTCATCCGCATATATTTCAGGTCGACCAGAAGCCTCCCTACCTTTATGCCTGCAGCTGTCGATCCGATACAGCCTCCAATAAGCATGACCATGATTAAGGCAAGCTTGGCTGCCATTGACCAATTATTATAATCTAGAGTATTGACAAATCCGCATTTACCCATTAGAGAGATGACTTGAAAGGATGCAAATCTGAAGCGAGTCAAGAAATCTCCATCTATTTTTCCAAAGAATAACAAGATCAAGGTGACCTCAGCTAATATTGAGATCATAAACCTGAACTCCTCATCCTTGAACCACGCAAATCTATCCGAAGTAAGCACCCTGTAGTGCAAGACGAAACTTGACATGCCGAGAATAATAAAAACTGCAACTATTGCATCTATGACTGGACTGTTATAGGCTACCAGGCTTGATGCCTTGGTAGAGAACCCCCCGGTAGCTAATGTCGAGAAAGCAGTACATACAGCATCGTATAATGGCAAACCTGCTGCTAGGAGCATCACTATCTCAATAATATTGAAGAGTATATATATCCTCCAAAGAATCCTGGCGGTCCCAATTGCCCTAGGCGTAATGGTTTCTTTGGATGGTCCCACTGCCTCAGCTCTGAAGAGCTGGCGTCCAGCCACTCGCAACCTTGGAAAGATGGCTATGATCAAGAGTATTATGCCCAAACCTCCGATAAACTGCTGGAAAGATCTCCAAAAGAGCAACCCAAAAAACGTGTTAGAACTCTCTACATCGAACGCGGAATTGTAGCCAGCCAAATCGCTTTCAATCATCCCAGCGATTTTATCTGCAATGCTGCTCTGAGCTAATATTGGATTTACTATATAATACCCTTGAGCATTTGACTCCGTTAATATTGTAGCTCCTGTAGCTGAAAAACCAGATATAGATTCAAATAGGGAGTCTATAATGCTAATCCCCTGGAATATGTAAGGCAAGGCACCGAAGATAGTTGCAAGAAGCCAGCCAATCGTAACTACCGCAAAAGCATCTCTATAGCCCATTTCGACAGTGGATCCAAAGCGCCTCAAAAGCATGCCAACTAATAAAGAGAGCAAAGATGCTAATGCAAAAGCCACAACCCCATTTGACTCGCGATAAATGGCCGAAACGAAACCAGGTGCCACTAACAACAAACCGAGAATCTCGAGAACAGTACCAATAGTACCAAGAACAATTTTTGTTCTCATTATTGTATAAGTCCTTTTTTTTGAAAAATATACTATTTAGATTTGGTTCTTAACGTGTTTGCTTTGAGTAGTTGTGCATAGATTTCAAGATTTCGGGCAATAGAAACCAATAAGACGCACGATATAGTTATTTCATAAATTTTAAAAATTTCGGCCATTTTTCAAATAAATTAATGTAGAGAACCGTAGAGCCCGATATTTCGTGTAATAGATTCCAAAAAAAGCGCCCAATATGATAAAGCTAGAATTGCAAAGAGAATGAGATCGAAGTACTTATACGAGATTATTTCTTTTAGCCAACGCTCCATAAAATTATACTTATGGTGGGTCGCTTTTTTATTGCAGCATCCATGACCGTATGTGACCATATCAAACGCAAACCTTTTTGGATCGTAGATCATAATCTGCGTCTAGGCAATACTATTCCTCTCTCTTCTATTTCTAACTTTCCATCCTGGTAATTAATTTAAACTAACTTGGAGTGATACTTGTCGAAACACCATCTGCAAAAGGCAGCAATGACCTAAGGGACTTTCTTCATAAAGATTCCCAAAAGATGGTCGGATAACTTCTCCAGACAATGAGCCTGGCTGATATGAAGGCAAAATCCAAAAATCCAGCTAACAGCAGTTCAAAGTATTTTTGGCACCAGAACAATTCAAACATCGAAGCCGGCTACTCAAAGAATCTAACGATCAGTCGCAGTTCTAGATTTCAATTTATATCTTGAAAAAATTTTAAAAAATCATGAAAATAATATGCCTCTTATCCAAGCTCCCATTAGACTTAAGCTTATTATTATGAATAGAATTTGCCCGACAATCAAGCAGATTACAAAACCTATTCCAAACTTCAATCCGTCAATTATGCCAAGTGACATATTAATTTTTATGCCTATAATCTATATAAAGGATCCGCATACAAACATGTAAATAATTATGGGATGCACTCACGCCCACGAATCCGCCTGAATTAGCAATCATCTATTCAGCATTTATATACTCATCAATATCGACTCAATACTTCACAATTCGGTAAAAGTATTTCTTAACGACCTCTGCAAAGAGGATATAAACCGTCACTATTATTAAAACTATGCTAATAAAATAAGTAGGTAATGGCATAAATCCGAAGAGATCTGCAAGAGATGTATAGGGAATAAGAAAAGCCGCTATGCATACAAACAATGTTACGCCTACTAGATACTTACTTGGGGTAGATCGGAAAAACGGCCTACGAGTACGTATGACCAGAACGACAAGAGAAGCTGATACCACTGACTCCATAAACCAACCTGTCCGGAACTGAATAACAGATGCATTCAGCAAAAATAGCAGTACGCCAAAAGTCAGGTAATCGAATAAAGAGCTCAATAGACCAAAGACTAACATAAAATTCCGAATAAACTTTATAGACCAGCGTCTGGGAGAAGACACAAGTTCAGGATCAACGCTATCCCCGGAGATGGTCATTTCAGGAAGGTCTGTAAGCAGGTTGGTCAGAAGCACCTGCGTGGGCAGCAATGGCAGGAAAGGCAAAAAGAGAGAGAGCAGGGCCATGCTGAACATATTGCCAAAATTGGCTGAAGTGGCCATGAAGACATACTTCATGGTATTTGCGAAAGTTTTCCTCCCCTCCATCACACCCTCAGACAGAACGCCCAGATCCTTTTCCAGGAGCACTATGTCTGCCGCCTCCTTGGCCACATCTACCGCACTATCTACGGATATGCCTATGTCTGCAGCATGCATTGCCGAAGCATCATTGATCCCATCCCCTATGAAGCCAACCACATTTCCGCTCTTTCGCAAAGCTAGAATTATCCGCTCCTTTTGGTTTGGCTCGACTTCGGCAAAAATATCGACTTCCTGGACCTGATTGAGGAGGGCTTCATCACTCATCTTGTGCAGATCGTGACCCACGAGAATTTTCTCGCCTAATAACCCCACTTTTTGGGCCAAATTTGCCGCTACATATCGGTTGTCGCCAGTTATAATCTTGAGCCCTAGACCTAGACGTTTCAGAGTTTCGATCGTTTCAGCTATGCCTGCCTTGGGTGGATCGAAGAATATAAGAAAACCAAAAAAAGTCATGTCAGCCTCATCCCGAGACAGGCAGACATTTTCCTCGAGCTTCTTGCAAGAGATTCCGAGAACTCGAAAACCATTCTCACTAAGGTCCCGCAATTTGCGCAATATCTCATCCTTCAACTCGGATATATCAACAAGCCCTTTCGAGGTTTGAGCTGTGGTACAGACATCTAGAACATTAATGAGAGCGCCTTTAGTTACGACTATGCGTTCTCTACCTCTCGAAACCAAAATGCTGAGGCGTTTGCGGATAAAGTCGTATGGAACCTCATCGAGTTTCTTGAAACCGGAGATATCAACCTGGCCGAAGTTTAGAATGGCCTGATCGATTGGATTGGAGAAACCCGTCTCGTAAAAAGAGTTGAGGTACGCGAAAAGGAAGACATCTCGGCTTTCCTTGCCCTCCGCATCCAGGGCGGACTGCATTTTTACCATCCCCTCTGTCAGAGTCCCTGTCTTGTCGCTGCATAATACATTCATGCTGCCAAAATTCTCGATGGATGCCAGTCGCTTTACTATCACTTTATGAGAAGCCATACGTTTTGCTCCATTGGCCAAATTGATGCTGATAATGGCCGGCAAAAGCTGAGGAGTAAGCCCTACTGCTAGAGCAAGAGAAAA
>JALHSR010000325.1 GCA_022865315.1 Methanotrichaceae archaeon
CAGATCTGGAAAGCATGAAGAAGCTCATATCTGATCAATGGAATACCCTCTCATGTTCGATCAGTTATGCCAAAGGCTGGATACGGAGATTCTTAGTGCGAACTGACTACAATACATTCTAATTATTAGAAGTTGTGCGGAAGACTATAAATTCGGCAAGTTTTAACGAAAATTGGAATTTCAGTTGCATATTGATTTCAAAAGCCGAAACGTGATTGGATGCGAAAATCTGGAAAAACTCTGATTTCGTATAGGGCGTTCTGCAATGTGGTCGACTAATTGAAAATGTACAAAAACAATCAGATAGAAAGAATTATCGTTGAATTATCTTGGATTTGGACGAAAACTTTTTGTCATCAATTCTCATCAGGACGGTGATCTAAATGGTAAATATTCCTGGAAGATCAGGAAAGGCTATGGTCAGCCCCGCTCGGTCCTAATGAGTTTGAGCAAGAATTCTTTCTTAATTGAAGCGAAGCAGAAAATCTTTTTGTTGAGTTTGCTAATGTTATAGAGACCGGAGGTCAGGTGGACGTGAGCAAAGATAACTGGACGCTTTCTGTTAATCCCATGAGGCCTCTCAAGCGTGAGGTCCAATTCAAATTCCAAAAGAGGGAGCTAGAGATCCAATTGAAACTGAAAGAAATCCCATGAGCAGCTTAGATAATTGAGGCGAAGGTCTTTGCCTGGTGAAAAAGCCAATCAAGCACCAGAAATTTTTTGAATTAAATTTCGATATATCTAAATTAAATAAAATAAAAAAAATTGAGGCCTGAACCCGCGGGTTCAGTCGATTTTTTCCTATTACTTTATTTTGACTTTTTCGGCAGCTTTGGCTCCCTCTGCCAGTTCTGCACCAAGAGCGACAAGCGCTCTGGGCTCGATGACACCCTGAGCCAGAACTATGCCATCTACCTTAATGACAAGTTCTTTCAATTTCTTAGCCCATAGATGTTCAAAGAGCAATATTCCTGCAGCTGATCCTTTTGGAATTTCTTTTGCGATATCCATGACTTGCTCGGAAGAAAGTCCAAAGTCCTTCTCGGCAACGACCATGGCACCTGCTTCTGCTCCAGCCATAGCGCCTTTCTTGCCAGCTGCGCCAAGCCCAATAAGGGCTCCAATTCCAGCACCCAATTTGATCCTATCTTCATCAGAGAGCTCAGTTAGCTGCACTGACTCAATATTTCCTCTTTCATCCTTTACAATTGCCAGTAGCCCTATTACTCTTATGATCCCAGCTTGACTAAGCCTGAATATCTCTTTGAGTACTTCGCCTTTCAACCTATCGATTTCCGGGAAACCCAGCACAACCATATGTATTGGACCAAATTCGACCGTTTCAACTCCTCCTTTCAAAATCAATTGTTGATTTGGCATATAAGTCTTTTCTGATTATCGAATTTCCATCAATTTCTGGCTATCTTTCCCATTTTTTTTTGTGATAATCGAGAATTAGAAACTCATTTCGCTCATTGAAATTGGAAATTCAAAAATGTGATTATTATCTTGCTCTAAACTCATAAAACCGACAAAATTGGCCGAGAATTAAAAATTAAAAAAAAAAGTTGGCTAAAGTCTTAGCTATTTGAAGGCGGAAAATCCTTTGGATTGATTACAAACCAAGCCTTATTAACTCCCTGGCCATTGGTCTCATATGCCTTCTTATCTCCAATGTAGAAATATAGCGGATAATTCTTGTATGCAATTTGCTTTTGGCCATCAGCCCTGGTAAAAACCGAAAAGTCTTCGATATCGAGCTGTGGATTTACGATGAGATTCTCTACATAAAATGGTGGCCAATTAATTGCGCAAGTTCCATTGCAATTGCTCGAATTAGTGCCTGGTGCGTCATTCTCGAAATAATAAAGCGTAAAGAAGGTTACGTTAGTCATATAATTGCCAAGCTTAGCATTTTGCGTCACATTTACGGTGTAAGTGCCTTTCTCTTCAGCCATAACCACAGTTATCAATGCGGCAACAATCATCAGCGATATACACAATTTAATAGACAATCGATCACCCTCAGAATGATTGCGCTTGAACATTTTAAGTATTTTGCACCATAATTGGGCAGGATAATGATTCAAGGTTCAAAAATAAATAATTGTTATGTTAAAAAGAAAAAAATAAAATATTCTAATTACATATTAATATTGATCAAAAAAAAGAGAAAGACAGTTGTGGTTGAGACTACTTTGGTTCAGGAGGGAATTTCTCCGGATTGACCACAAACCAGATCTTGTTCACATTTTGACCCAATACATCCCCTGCTTTCTTGTCTTTGATGTAGAAGTACAATGGCCAGCCTTTGAATGCTGTCTGTTTGGCACCGTCGGTTCTTTCAATGGTCGTGAAATCGGTAGCGTTAAGGCCTTCTGGCAATGTGAGGTTCTCTACATATAAGGGCGGCCAGTTCGTTGCACATTGGTCATAACATGTGCTGGTTCCGTTTCCTGGTGCATCTTTCATGAAGTAATATAGCGAAAATCCTGTTTCATTTACCAAGTGGTTCCCTAGAGTTTTATCGGATGTTGTGTTCACAGAATAATTCATATCTTGGGCGAAGGCAGCTTGCGATAAAGCGGCCAAAACCAATAATACGAGTCTGAGTTCGATTTTTGTTGACAATCGATCACCTCAATATATATATATTCTTTAGATTCTTTAAGTTGTTGATTTATTAAAAAAATATTGGATCTCAAAATTAAATTAGCTTAAGCGTTGAAACGTAACTTTTTCAAACACAAAATGGGCTATAATGCCTGAAATTGTTAGCAATAATCCAGCAGTTAGGACCTGAAATGAAAGTTGGGTTAGCATAAATATATTGAAAATGATACCCAAGCTGGGAAGAACTGGAAATCTTCCGATGGCTATGGGAACTCAGAATGGTCTTTGAAGATCGGCTTTCTTAAACCTTAGCATTATTACAGCGGCATTAATCACAATAAGGCCGATTCGCTTCATTTCGTCGGCAATTATTATTGGTACAATTAAATTAAAAAATCTGAAGATGGGTTATTGGCTCACCCCATCTCCATGATTGCGATATTCATCGAAACCTCATTGTTTGTGTATCTTGTAGGCCATATAAATCGCTGCAATGCCTCCTACAATGGCAAAGAGAGCCAGCAGATACAGCAGGAATGCTGTAGATACCATGACATTGCCGATGATAAGCAAACCCAATATTATGCTTAGAATGCCAAGGATACCTGCTCCCCATCCGCCTCCTCTAAATCCTTGAAGAAGTCCGACACAGCCAATGATTAATCCCATGAAGCCTATCAGTAGAGTAAGAGTAGCCGGTACAATTAAAGTTGTCATTACCGGGTATACCAGTATGATAGCTCCTGCGATGATTCCTATTATACCTGAAAATAACTTCCATCCCCAGTTCGATTTGTCCAAGAATATACTTACGATATTTATGATTCCAACTATTAGCCAATATATACCTACGACTTGGACTATAAAGAACAATGTCCGTACTGGGTAGAACAAGAATGCCATGCCTATGAGAATAGCTGCAATGCCTTCTAGAAGGACGAGCCACCAGGGTACCATCTTGAAATCTGTTGAGAATCCCGCGCTAGTTGTAGCTTCAGCCATACTTTTTCACCCCCTTGTAAATTTTTTCCCCATTAAAGATATAATGGCGAATATATTGTTTACATTAAAGTTTTTAGCCTAAAAAGATTTTGGTTGATGCCTGAAAGAAATCTTAAAAAGAATTCAATGACGTAGAACGCTAAAATCGTGGATAAAGCTTAATGATAAATTATTTCATTAAAATATTCAATTCAGACTTTAAGCACAACTTTCTTATTAAGTGCTTGAAAGTCGAAAATTTTTTCCATTATTATATGCTTAAATCCAACCACAATTGGAAAAATTTTTGAGAATATAATCTCTTTATTCCTAAGTTATGCAAACGGCAAGACTCACTCCTCAAGGCCATTCCTTGATGCCCCTGTCCTTCTCCGATCGGCCAGACTGGGCTACTAGTCAGGTTGACTCGGATGAGTTGTGGATTCCTGGGACAAGGGCGAGAACAGCTACGCTTCTGATCTTCCTAAGGCGGAATTGTCCATCTTCCACGCCGACAGGGTTCAGCGATATCGGCATGGAGATGATGAATCTGGCGATCGGGTAGCCTGTTGTTGTGGCAATATACCTGACCTACAATCCCAGTTGATTATTCAATCGAAATTCAAAAAATTTTTGAAAAGGAAGGATGAGAGCATGGGATCTCTATGATGGCTGCAACTTATCTATCCCAGTACTTTGTTGTTCCTTCCTCTTCATAAATATCAGGGCGAGGATCATGGCAGTAACCGCGGAGAGTGCGAGGAGTGCAATTGTGTACGGATTTGCTGTACCAGTAACTGCAACAAGCAGGATCGCCGTCAGGGGAGCTCCCAGCGCCAGCGTCATGGCCGCAGTCTCGATGCACAATACGAAGATCGAGAGCGGGACGCTAGGGAAGGCTAGGTTAAGGGCGAGTGCAATCATCGTGGATGAAAAGAGGATCGGGAAGATGGGACCTCCGAGATAGCCGCTCTTGAACGAAAGCGCAAGCAACAGGATTTTCAGGACTGCCATGATCAGCAGCATGGCGATCCCGATCTCGGAGGGATTTTGAATGATTGAGTGGATCTGTTTTTCACCTGAAAACAGAAGATCTGGAATAAAATATCCGATGATGGCAATCACCACCCCGGCAGCAAAGGTTCGCAGAATAACTCTGTTGTGAAACCTTTTCTCCATGATTGTCCCGATTTTCTGCATGGATAATCTGGAGAAAAAAGCTAGCATTGCACCTAGCACTCCGAGAATGACAGCATATGCAACATACGCAATTTTCAGTTCGGTAATCGGAGAGAAAGGAATCGCCTGGGCGAAAGAGGGAAGCCCAAGACTTGCGTAAAAAAGGAATCCGATGGCACCCGCAAGCAGATTCCAGATTAAAAACCTGAAGGCATCCTTTTTCCCGCCGACCTGGAACTCGGTGGCAAAAACGCCGGTAAATAGCACACTGCCAATGATGCCGTTAAACGCTGAGGCCAGGGCGGCGACATCGAAACCGATAGCATCATCTGCAGATTCATTGGCAATCTTAAATTTCTCCCGGATAAAGCTTGAAATATCTCCGACTAGGATCGCAATAGTTCCCTCTGGTCCAACACTTGCTCCCGAAAGAAGTGAAAAGAGCGAAGAGAGCAGCGCACCAGGGAAGGTCCTGTAATCTGCTTTTTTCCCGCCTTCTTTGATCGATTCCACGAACCCGCCATCGATAACCGTCGGCGCATGTAGGTACTTCTGGCATAAACCGACTGCCAACGAGAAGGTCAGGACTCCAACCGGGATCATCCAGCGATCAGTGGTCATAAAATCGTTATTGAACCATATGATGTTGTTCAACCATTCATACCCGCTAATAAATAGGGCAGTGAAAGCAATTGCTATGAACGCGATAAGGATAATATGTAAGATCTTCGTGGTTGTACTTGGTATTGAAGTTGCTTCATCCAATGCAGGTGGTTCAGCTGCGCGTGCGGATTCTTGAACATAAGTCACAGTATCCACAGTGCTCGAGATTCGAGAAGGTCATATTTAAGGAAACTGATTGATATCTTCCCAAAGAACGCGATTGTGGTTCTTTCCATTCCTTATTTCTCCCCTGAGCGCACACATAAGTGGATGTGGCTCCGGTTCATCAGCCTTACTTTTCTCGAGCATCTTTGGGCAAAGAGATTCAGGGTTTTGCTGATGATGTAGGAAAATGACGACGGATATCTTGCCCGAAATCTCCACGCCCGACTCCGTTGAGACTTGGCTTGGCGCCCGCCGTGGTTGAGAAACCGATGTGCATCTAACTCCACATGGTCTGCGTGCCATCGGAAGATGGCGGCAGCCAAGCCGAGAAATGCGCGAGCTGCAGCCTTTCAAAGCTATCTATGAAAAAGATATGGCCTGGCTAGGTAAGGTCGCCGCCTATTTACCAAAGGGAATCCCTGCGGATTCTTCACCCTATCAGCGGGCATCGCTGAGGCCTATGACGGGACGACAGTCGAGGGGATGAAGATTTTATAGAAAGAGCCAAAGGATTTGGGCCAATGAGTTGGCAAGGAATATATCAAATTCTTAAAATATGGCATCAGACAGACATGGTAAAGGTAAATAAAATTTGTAATGATGGTTAGCTACTGAATGGTGATACTTAATGGTAAAAAAATGGAATGGAAAGTTGGCAATAGACATTCGTGATGCCAAACCAGATTGGACTCCCTTCTTGCAGCCCCAGGCACCGGAAGGAGCGCCCAATATTCTGATGATCGTTTGGGACGATATAGGTTTCGGGGCTCTCGATATCCACGGCGGACCTATCGAGGTACCTACAATGCGCCGCATCGCAGATATGGGCATTCGTTACAGCAACTTTCACACCACAGCTCTGTGCTCGCCCACTCGCTCCTGTCTGGTCACAGGTCGCAACGCCACCAGCAACAACATGGCCTGCATTACGGAGGCCACAAGCGGTTTCCCTGGTTTCAGCGGCCGAATACCCTTCGAGAATGGCTTCATCTCCGAGGTGCTTAATGAGCGGGGTTGGAACACCTACGCTTTAGGCAAGTGGCATCTGACTCCAGAGGAAGAGACCGACCTATCGGCCTGGAAGGGACGTTGGCCATTAGGTCGAGGCTTCGAGCGGTTTTATGGTTTTTTGGGTGCCGAAACTCACCAGTGGTATCCGGATATTGTCTATGATAACCACCCCATCGACCAACCCTATCCGCCTGAAGAGGGATACCACTTCTCCAAGGACATTACGGATAAGGCCATAGAGTTCATCATGGATGCCAAAACAATCGCACCGCAGAAGCCCTGGTTCATGTACTTCTGCCCAGGCTGTTCCCATGCCCCCCATCATGTCTTCAGAGAGTGGGCGGATAAGTACAAGGGCAAGTTCAACTTAGGCTATGAGAAAATCCGGGAGCAGATCCTAGCCAACCAGAAGAAGATCGGTCTCTTGACGGAGAACACCCAGCTCTCACCCATAAATCCGCACGGTGAGCCGGACATCACCGGCCCGGATGGCCAGCCCTGGCCGAAGCTGGACTTCGTCCGCCCTTGGGATTCACTGAGCGAGGAAGAGAAGAAGCTCTTCACTCGTATGGCAGAGGTCTATGCAGGATTTGTATCCTACACCGACAATGAGATCGGACGCTTGCTGGATTATCTGGATGAGTCGGGCCAACTCGAAAACACCATAATAGTGGTAGTATCCGACAACGGTGCCAGTGCCGAGGGAGGTCCCAACGGTTCATTTAATGAGTACAAATTCATGAACAATATACCTGACACAATCGAGGACAACCTTAAGTTCATCGATGATCTGGGCAGTCCCAAGACCTACAACCACTACTGTAGCGGCTGGGCCTGGGCCTTCGATACTCCTTTGCCCTATTGGAAGCGGTATGCAGGCTATGAGGGTGGCTCATCGGACGTCTGTGTTATCGCCTGGCCTAAAGGTATCAAGGCCAAGGGTGAGATGCGCCATCAATACATTCACGCCATAGACATTGTCCCCACCATCTACGATATAATAGGAATCGAGCCCCCTGAAGAGATCAAGGGATACAAGCAGAGCTCAATCGAGGGAGAAAGCTTCAAGGCCAGCTTTGATAATCTAAAGGCTCCAGAGCGTGAAACCCAGTTCTATTCCATGCTCGGCCAGCGTGCCATATTCCACCAAGGCTGGCTGGCAAACACACTACATCCCACCATATCGGGCTGGAGTAAATTCGAGCACGATGTCTGGGAGCTCTATAATCTCAAGGAGGATCGGTCCCAAATCCATAACCTTGCGGACCAGAATCCGAGCATGCTCGAAAAGCTCAAAGGGCTCTGGTTCTACTATGCTGGCGTCTTCAAGGGACTGCCAATCGACGATCGCAGCGCGCTTGAGATCATCACTACACCACGTCCTCAGCCCTCCAAGCCTCGAAACCGCTACATTTACTACCCCCACACGGCCGACGTCCCGGAATCAGTTGCGGTAAACATCCGCGGCCGGTCGTATACCGTTGCCGCCGGCGTTGTCATAGACAATATCAATGCTGAAGGTGTGCTATTCGCCCATGGCAGCGGCCTGGGCGGTCACAGCCTTTACATAAAGGACAGAAAGCTCTATTACGTCTACAACTGGCTCGGCGTCGACATTCAGAAGGTTGTTTCTGAGGTGGAGATCTCCACAGGAAGGCACGTTTTCTCAGCTGAGTTCCAGAAGACCGATCAGGATCCGCAAACCAGGAGCTTCCTGGGAACTCTGAACCTTTATATTGATAACAAAAAGGCCGGGGAGGCCAAGATCAAGACTCAGCCAGGCAGGTTCTCGATAGCAGGCGAGGGGCTTTGCGTGGGCAGGGACAGCGGTTCACCGGTCTCGCCTGTCTACAAGCCACCCTTCTCCTTCACCGGCGGAACCATCGAGAAGGTGGTCGTAGACGTGAGCGGTGAGCCCTTCGTGGACCACGATAAGGAGGTCATGGCCTGGATTATGAAGGACTGATTTAGCGAAGGCATTGATTGATACAGAAAACCAATTAAGGCTACCAAGTCGAATGATGAACCTGTCTGTAAGCCGAGGGGATTTTCGTCCCACCCACCAGCTGCACATGGTGTTCGACCACGATGAGGCGACCTACATTAAAATGGCAAATTAGACTTGAGCCCTGAGAAAAATCCCATCGTTTATGGCGGTGGGATCATTCTCATTTCTGCACTAAAAGCTGTCCGCCATTCATGAGATGCTTAGAAAAGTTGAATGATCTAGAATGCCTCCGGAAAGTCTGCATATGAATAATATCTCAGCTTATGGCTGGTCGAACATATGGATGATGGTGAGGGAAAGCTAGTCTATATCGAGCTTCATATCGGCAGAAAGCCGGAGATGGCCGCTGAATTGAAACTTTCAACTCATCAGGCGCCGGCGAACTTGTATGGTCTGACTAGAGGGTTAGGATGAATGCAGAAGAATCAGGCTGAATAATATTAATATAAATTAACATTTATTAGAGGCAAGATGCCATGTCTACTGAGGTTGTACAAGCGAGCCATGAAATAGCCGCCTGGATTGAATTGTCAGTACGTCTGATAGAGGCCCTTTCGGTAATTATAATCACCTTGGCCATACTCTATGCGACCTATATCTTTATTCGCAGGATAACAGGCCCCAAGGGCACGAAAGACCCTATTGAGGAGTACAAGGAACGAATTGGGAAGGCCCTTTTGTTGGTTTTGGAGATCCTGGTTGCTGCCGACGTGATCGAAACCGTGGCGTTCTCGAAAACTTTTGAGAGCGTGGTACTCTTGGGAGTGCTCGTTATAGTCAGGATACTTCTCGGCTGGTCCATATTAATAGAGATGGAAGGTACTTGGCCCTGGAAGAGGCGTGCTCAGCTGGAGTCTAAAGGTAGGCCGGAGGAGGAAGCTTCAAAGAAGGAATAGAGTCCAAAAACTGGACAAATTTCATTCTTCAACACTGAGTAGCTAAAAATATTAGCGCCTAATGGCAGCGAGATACTACGTCAGGGCTAAAAACTTAGAGCTGGCTGTGGAAAAGAAACTTTTTCAATTTAAAGACTTGGCTGAGATGCATGCACTCTGATATTGTTGAACTCAATCCTAACCGCTGGCGAATCTTGGCAGCATGCACTTTAGCCGCCATGGTGCCAGCCATAACATGTGCAGATCCCCATCTGAGTTGCCAGCGGCGAGGATAGGCTTGCGGCCGACATGCAGCTCGATGTTGACCGGCTTGCCTTCTCCATCGTCGATGGGATCGATCAAGCCCGGCTTGCGGAACACTACCGGCCCTTCGTCAGTCATCTGCGTCTCAAATGCAATGTTGCTTCCGATGACCCGATCTCTTGGGATGCCGTAGATCTCCTCCGAGACCGCACGCATGAAGCTCATGCCGCCAGCAGACGACAGGAAGACCTTGAAGCCGTTATCGCCCAGGTAGCGGACGAGCTCAACCATTGGCTTGTATGTCAGGTCTTGTACAGCACGCCAAAACGGGGATGCTTGGCCGTCTCCAGGAACTATTTAGCTATGAGCATAAAATCGTCCTGAGACATGCCTGTGTGGGAATCAAAGACTACCTTCATCGCCTCTTTAACATTGCCGCCAGCGTGGGGATCGAGCCTGGCGAAATAGGCCATGTCGTCCGTGGCAGCTGCCTTAAAGTCCGGCTGGTTCAGGAGCTTGGGGTCTGCCTTTGCCAACTGTTTCAGTCGCTCTATGGAAAAGAAAAGCTGAACATAGGCGGGCTTCTCCACCCATAGGGTTCCGTCGTTGTCCAAGATGGCAATTCGCTCGGCCTCTGGCACAAAATCATAGCTCCTGGGATCCGTGATGGCATTCACGTAGTCGATGATCTCTTTCTTAGCTGGTGTATCGTTCCATAAAGAGAGAATTCCAGACATTATCAATACCTTCAATAGTTTTCATCGTAAGGCCCTAACCGCAAAGGCGTGAGGGCAGTTGCCATAAAGCTATTCTTCGGCCGTGCGGAGTCTGCCCGTTTGAATTGCTCATCCGGTCTTTTGATCGAGCTCGTTATGGTGGCTGAGGCAGCTCCTTGTGCGTTTTGACAAGGGGGGCTCCCTTTTATAGCTTTATATGCTGTTCTGGCTAGAAAACGATAATTCTACTTAATTATGCTGATACAAATGAATCGCTAAATATTACATTTTGCATGACTCATATGATAAATCGCTAGTTATAGCGTCCGGCTTGAACCTGAACTACAAAAATTTGCCTAGATGCATCAGTCGGGCGTGTTGTCAGATGCAGAATTCGCTGCAGCTAAACAGAAGCTATTATGCGTCTAGTACTGTTATCCAAAGCAGGTAATCCGACGTCCAGACAAATAAAACTATGATGGGCAATAGGTTTCTTTTAATAAAGCAATAAAGTTGTTACCAGTATGCAATGTTTCCATGGCTTCATACTATTATTTGGTTTTCCCTGATATCTTGAGAATGCCCAATGGACAGCGTTATCGCTCAACTGATAATCAAGTTTAAATTTAATTGTGATTGTCCTTCCTTTAAATAAATCCGGATAGTATAGGTGTTCAGATATGGTATCTTCTTCTTCGATAGACATAGATCTGCATCTTCAAAACATCGACCAGTTGTTTGTAGACCCCGAATTGAATCCTTTTGAAAATCCGCGTTTACAAATATCAGGTGTAGAAGAGGCCGTCAATCATTTAAGAATAAGGAAGAAATTAGCGGATAAAATAAGATTGAACATTTTCCTTCCCCCATCTCAAATCGATTCCGATCTGCAGAGTGGGGCGATAGATGCTTTAGCTAAATATTGTGATTTCAAGATAAATCAGAATCAGATACAACTGGAACTAGGACGGGCAGCGGGATGGCGATCTGTGATGATTGGAATGGTTTTTGTTGCCATTTGTTTGTCGATGATAACAGCAATTTATTTTTTGCAGACATTGAATGATACAGAAATCGTGATCTTTGCCGGGTTTTTTACTATTCTCGTCTGGATGGCTATATGGAATCCTGCAGAGACCTTTCTATATGGACTTCAGCCTTTTAAGTTGGAGATAAGAAATTATAACGCTCTAAAAAATGCAAAAGTTATGATAAAAGAAGAGACTTGATCGATCACGATTATTCTCACATACAACGAAGATTATGTTCTCTCTTGATTACAGTACTGACTTTCACCCATAATAATAGCTGTCTTCGAGTTTTCCGAAGAAGCAGAGTTTAAAGTGCTCGATACCCGCATGGCATCAAGGCTCGGCGATGCGCTCGAAGCCTGGCTGGCGGCAAGAAGTCGAAGGTTTGGGAGCATTGGCATGCTGTCTGGATGAACAACGATAAGGTCGTCCGGAGTCGCCAGGCAGCCCAGCTCAGCGGGGCGTTCCGACAGATAAACGAGGAAGTCTACCCGAATGGAGTAGGATATCGGGGGTAGACCATGGTCTTTCCTTAATTTCCCGATCTACTCCATGTCCACTTGTTTCCGTATTAGTCGGGCGGAAAGGATATCGAGTTCGATCTCATGCATTCTTTTAGCGTCGTCACGTCCGAATAAGTCCAGGAGGACGGCGGCCAGACCGGTCCACCCCGTCTGGTGGCTGGCCCCTAAGCCCGCCCCGTTGTCACCGTGGAAGTACTCATAAAACAGGATCAGGTCGCGCCAATGCGGATCTTCCTGGAACTTGGCCGACCCTCCGTAGACAGGCCGTCGTCCATTGGTGTCGCGCAGGAATGTGCCCGCCAGCCGGCGCGATATTTCCTGCGCCACTTCGAACAGCGTCATGTACCGGCCGGAACCGGTCGGACACTGAACCTTGAATTCGTCCCCGTAAAAGCTGGACAGCTTCAATAGCGCCCGGATGATCAGAATATTAACCGGCATCCACACTGGACCTCGCCAGTTAGAATTCCCGCCGAATAAGCCAGTATTCGATTCGGCCGGCAGGTACTGCACCTTGTACTCCTGATGGTCCACCCAAAACGTGAATGGATGATCCAGGTGATACCGCGAAATAGAACGAATACCGTGTGGCCCTAAAAATTCATTCTCGTCGAGCATGTAACCGAGAACCTGCTCCATCTTCTTCTTGTTGAGTATCGACAACATCCGCCGTCCTTTATATCCGATGAAATCCTCGTCAATTGGGGCTACATGAGAGATTAACTTGGGGTGGCGTTCCCGGAACAGGGCCATCATCTCCATCAGCTTCGGGTAACGAGTGATAGCATCCGCCTCGAACACATTGGTGGCGCACAACGGCAATAGACCGACCATCGACCGTACCTTCAAACGGATCGCTTTGCCGTTCGGCAGTCGCAGTAGATCGTAGAAAAATCCGTCCTGCTCGTCCCACATCTGCTCGTGTTGCTCGCCGAGGCGATCCATAGCATAGGTAATCCACAAGAAATTCTGGACGAACTTGAAGGCTTCTTCCTCGTACATTGCGTTGTACTCGCCCAGAATAAGGGCCATTTCCAACATGCACTGGCAGTAGAACGCCATCCAGGCCGTCCCGTCCGCCTGCTCCAGCGATCCGCCTGTTGGAAGTTGCGCGCTCCGGTCGAATACGCCAATGTTGTCCAGTCCCAGAAAACCCCCCGCAAAGACGTAGCGCCCGGAAGGGTCCTTCCGGTTTACCCACCAGTTGAAGTTCAACATCAACCCCTGAAACGATCGTTCCAGGAAACAAATATCCGCCCTCCCGAGCGCAAGCTCCATTTTGTAGAGGTATAGCGTCGCCCATGCGTGCACCGGGGGATTTACATCACTGAAGTTCCATTCATATGCGGGAATTTGTCCATTGGGGTGTAAATATCGATTGCGTAGCAGCAGCAAAAGCTGTTCCTTGGCGAAATCGAGATCCACCAATCCCAAGGTAATCGTGTGGAAGGCTAGGTCCCAGGCCGCATACCATGGATACTCCCATTTATCGGGCATCGAGATCACGTCGGCGTTTATCATGTGAAACCATTCTGAGTTCCGAACGCCCTGCCGGGCGGATTCGAGCAGCGGATGACTCTTATGATCGATCAGCCACCGTTCCAGGTCGAAGTAGTAATACTGCTTGTTCCACAGCATTCCTGCCAATGCCTGGCGGTGAACCCGGCGCTCATCTTCGCTCAGCGATTGTGGCGTGATCCTCTGGTAGAATTCATCCGCTTCTGCAATCCGGCTTTCGAATAATCCTTCGAAGCCACTGAAGGCGTCATCCGTCGGGGCGGTTGCGAACCGCAAGCGGACCGTTTGGCTGCCGCCACCGGGCACTTCAAGCACGTAGTGGGCTGCGGCTTTGGTCCCCACCCGAGCGGGATTCACCGCCTCGCCCTGTCCCGAGATAATGTAAGCGTGGAACGCATCCTTGACGTAGGGAGAAGCATTGGGCTGGCCCAAGAGACGCTGCGCATTGCTCTCATTCTCCGTAAAGAGCAGTTCCGGGGCACCATCGCATAGCAGCCAGTACTCGCCAAGCTCATGGTGTGTGGCTAAAATGGCGCCCGGGCCCGCCTCGTGTAGGGAGGGCTTTCGATCGTCCTGACCCCACGACCATGTATTCCGGAACCACAGAGTCGGCAACAGATGGAGCCGGGCCGCTTCTGCCCCTCGATTGTGAACGGTTACACGGATTAGTATGTCTTCCGGGCCCTCCTTGGCATACTCCAAGAACACGTCAAAATAGCGGTCTTGGTCAAACACGCCCGTATCGAGCAGTTCGTACTCGAACTCCTCCTGCGACCGTCTACGGTTCGTCTCGACTAGGTCCCGATAGGGAAACTCTTGCTGCGGGTACTTGTACAGATACTTCATGTAGGAGTGGGTGGGCGTGCTATCGATGTAGAAATAGTACTCTTTTACGTCCTCGCTGTGGTTGCCCTCGCCATTTGTCAAGCCAAACATCCGCTCTTTGAGTATGGGGTCCCTGCCATTCCACAGCGCCAGAGCGAAACAGAGTATCTGGTGGTCATCGCTTATTCCCCCCAGCCCGTCCTCGCCCCATCGATAGGCCCGTGAACGCGACTGGTCATGGGAGAAATAGTCCCAGGCATTACCGTCCTCGCTATAATCCTCACGGACTGTACCCCACTGGCGCTCGCTCAGGTAGGGTCCCCACTTCTTCCATGGAATTCCTGACTCGCGCGCGTCATTCAATCGTTTCTGTTCCGTGAAGTCGATCATTTTTTTCTCCGCCATGGTTCTTCTTCTCTGCATCCAAGGATGCCGTTAAAGGGGAGTTCTGTTTACAACCCGCCCAGTCGTTCTTAATTTAGCCTGGGCTTATCATCCAATCGTTCTGGACTATCTTATGCAGAAATGTCCCAGCCGCCAGCCTTCATTTGACTATCTTTAGCTGCGCTTCCTCCAGCTACCCGAGCCGCCGCGTAGACGCCTGCAGCTCAGTCGCCTCGGGAAGTTTCGCCGAGGTCACCTTCTGCCACTTCTCCTCGATCAGCTCCTCCGCCGCCTTTTCGAGGAACTCCGGAGCGGCCCATTTGCGCACATCGAAGTCGTTCTTGATATAGCCGTGGCTCAACATGAAGTCCTTCCCGATCTCGATGGCAACCATGTTCTGGGGTGACAGATTTGGGACGAGGTCGACGTCCATGATGCCCCTGTACGTGTCCTCGACGTCCAGGTAGAACGTTTGCTTGTTCAGGATCGACGCCGCAGCGTGCTTATGTTCGTTGCCCCAGCGTCCCACCTTGATCATGCTCTTCAGCCAGGTGACGACGAGCTCGGGGTGCTTCTCGGCCATCTCGTCGGTGCAGGTGGCGACGGCTGGTTGGTTACAAATCTGCAGAGTCCAGTCCGGATACCGGGACAGATCCTCGATCGTCTTGAACTTGCCCGTCGC
Organism: Methanotrichaceae archaeon; assembly: GCA_022865315.1. Lineage (GTDB taxonomy): Archaea > Halobacteriota > Methanosarcinia > Methanotrichales > Methanotrichaceae > JALHSR01. Next base: position 15,440 of record JALHSR010000325.1, read on the forward strand.
CTCCTGGAGATGCTGTAAGGGCTTGCTTTGTGTGTAGATCGCATCGACGACGCCCTTCTCGAGCGCCGTCTCCAGCGGACGGAAGGCCAGGTCGTGCTTGTGGTCACGCTTCAGCCACAATTCGGATGCATTGTCCATGGGATCAACTAGCATCTCGGGCTTGTCGTACCAGTCATCCGGGTAGGGGAATTCCACGATTTCGACGTCGTCGCGGGTCATGCCGTTCAGCCTGAGCATCAGCTCGATGCCTTGTTCCTCCTGGATGCGCCACCAATCGCACTTGATGGTGTTCAGGCTCTTGGTGAGGCCGATCTTCTTGCCCTTCAGATCCGTCATCCGGTAGATGTCATCCCTGGCGCGCACCAGCATGCAACCGCCTTCGTACACCCACGTTGCCCCCAGGAGCCTGGTACGGCGGATGTCCGCGTGTACGTGAATGGGAGGGAACAGACCGCCGAAGCGGATTAGGTTGTCGAGGTTGTGGACGTAGTGCGGGTACCAGTTGTTCTCACGCTTGGAGCGGAGAAATCCGTACTTGACTCCGATCTTCTTGAAGTCCTCCCTGGCCCAACCCAGCTCCTGGTCGACATTACTGGCGGACACCATGGGGCAGTTGGTATAGTACACCTCTTTCCAATCGAGGAGTACGGTGCTGGATTTTTTCGGTTCATCGGTCATGGTTTGTCTCTCCTTGTATTTTGGTGCCCATTACTGGACTAGCGGTGGGAAATCCCACCGATTCCTCAAGTTTGCTCATGGTTTATTCTCCTTTAAGCTATTCTTAAGATCCCATTTTTTTTTAATCTAAGGAACCAGGTACTATCTCAGCTTTCATCAGGACCGAACGTGCCAGCATGCCTCCGGAGATGTTGCGGGCTTTGAATCCGTTCTGCAAAAGTATACGCGTCGCATAATAGGCGCGCTGACCGGAGCGGCAAAATACAAGTATCTCGCGGTCTTGGGGTAGTTCGCCGAGGCGTGCTCGGAGTTCATTCAGCGGTATGTTGCACGCGCCCGAAACCTGCTCTACGCCGATTTCCTCCGGATGTCGCACATCGAGCAGGAATCCGACATCTCCGGAATTCCAGTGGCCAAGCGGCATATCGCCTCGGAGTACATCGGCTGCTACCATCCCCGCAAAGTTAATGGCAGACTTGGCCATTCCGAACTGTGGTGCATAGCAAAGCTCAGCTTCTTCCAGGTCGAAAACGGTCAAGCCCTTCTGGATCGCCATGGCAATGGCATCAATCCTCTTATCCACTCCCTCCAGGCCTAACGCCTGTGCCCCAAGGAGAAGTCCGTCGGATTTACGGAAAATCACTTTCATCGCCACCATCTTGGCATCCGGGTAATACCCAGCGTGAGCATTCGGGAAGATGTAGATCTTTTCATAATCCTTCTCGCCGAGCTTGATAAGGGAATTTTCGTTAGCTCCAGTCCAAGCGACCGCACCTTCGAAAACACCGACGATTGAGGTGCCCTGTGAGCCGCGGTAGCGGGAGTCACGCCCAGCGATCACATCGGCTGCAATCCGGCCTTGCCGATTCGCCGGTCCTGCTAGCGGGATTAAAGATGACTCGCCGGTTACAAAATCCTTGACCTCGACAGCATCGCCAACGGCGAAAATATCCGGGTTACTCGTGCGCATGTGTTCGTCTACCGGGATTCCTCCACGCTCGCCGATCTTGATCCCGGCCATCTTTGCCAGCGTTGTCTCCGGACGCACACCAATTGAGAGAATCACAATATCCGCAGGATGCGCTTTGCCGGATTTGGTGAGAACCTGGAGCGAACCGTCAAGAGACTGCTGGAATACGGCCGCTCCGTCATTTAGCGCGAGGCGTATACCATGCTTTTCTAGGTAACGATCCACGAAACGCGACATCTCCGGATCGAGCCGTGGCAAGAGCTGCTCATGCTTATGGACAATCGTCACTTCGAGCCCTTGATGGATCAGGTTCTCCGCCATCTCGATGCCGATGAACCCTCCTCCGACCACTACCCCACGCATCGCTCTCTTCACCGTCTGGTATCCCGAGTACGAATTCATCCCAGCCGGATCTTGTTTATGTTGTTCAATCCACGCGCGTATCTCCAGCGCGTCCGGTACGGTCCTAACTCTAAAGATTCCCGGAAGATCAATCCCGGGCAACTCCGGACGGACTGGAGCCGCCCCTGGCGACAGCACGAGCTTGTCATAGGACTCGGTGCTCACTTCACCGGTCTTGACATTTCGCAGCTGTACTGTTTTTTGCGCCGCCGAGATCCCGACTACCTCACAGAGCGTCCGCACATCGATGTTGAACTGCTCGCGGAACAACTTTTCATCCGCTACCAGTAGGCTTGACTCTTTTTCAATCACGCCCCCGCAATAGTAGGGCAGCCCGCAGTTCGCAAACGAAACATACGGTCCGCGTTCCACCATGAGGATTTCTGCATTCTCATCCAACCGGCGCAGGCGCGCCGCACACGACGCGCCGCCGGCCACTCCGCCAACTATGACTACCTTTTTGCTTGCATTCTTATCAACGGGTTCCATGGTTAATCTCTCCTTTGAATTGTTGAGTCTAGTTTTTTATTGAAAAATCAATCAAGACCTTGATATTTTCACTCATGGAATCTAATGCTTTTCGAATATCTTCCGGAGGATATCTCGCCGTTATTAGCTTTTCTAAAAGGCCCGGCCATCTTTCCTTCACAGCCATGAGGTCGTTGACGCCCCGCTCAAAGTCCTGCCTGTGGGCATTGACTGAGCCCACTATGGTGTTATTTTGGAGCACCATCTTCAGGTTGACAAGATCAACGGGCCTCTCAATCTTCTTATCGCCTCCCGTAATGGAGGTAAGAACGACGACTCCATTAGTCCCTATTACAATTGGAGTCTCAGCGGCAACGTTTGAGCTTCCCGTCTCTTCGATGATGATATCGATCTGCCTGCCCATCTTTTCCGGAATGTCACGCAGATTTATCTTTTTAGTATTGAAGTGGGTAACTCCAAGCTGGGAGAGGATTTTTGCCTTGTATTCGTCGTCTGATCTATCGACAGAGATTACGTCCAGGCCTCTTAGCCGCAATAGCATGGCCGTGATTAAACCTAAACTGCCAGTCCCAGTTACCATGGCTAATTTAGGCTCCCAAGCCATTCTTTTTTGCACGGAGAATGCCATTCGGATGGCTTTTTCGGCAACGCTTACCGGCTCCAGAAGCACAGCCAGCTCTCCCAGCTCATGTGGAACTTTAACTAGATACTTCTCCTCTTCAACATAATACTCAGAAAGATAGCCGTGGCGGCCTTTGATGCCTCTTTCGGTATAGTTACCTTTGAGGCACATGTCGGATTCTCCGGCCAGACAGTTTAGGCAATCATCAGGCCTACGCACCATTGCCACCACTCTATCTCCTATATTTAGCGATTTGATGTTTCCTCCCGTTCCTTCGACCTCCCCAAATGACTCATGCCCAATGACGAGCAATCTTTCATCCCCAGGAGCCTCTCCATAGATGCCCTCATCGATCTCCTTGTCCGTTCCGTCAAGGCCGACCAAATTAACCTTCACAAGGACCTCATTCTCTTTGAAATTGGGGTTGGCCATATCCAGTATACTTACGCTATTCTTTGTTTTAGGAACGACTGCAATAGCTTTCACGATCTTTTCACCTCAATTAGAGATTTGAAATTGAATTATGAATCAGATTGGATGAATCCTGCTCGTTCTCCTTTCTTTTGCTATGGATTCATCCTTTCCATAAGGATGTCCGCCGAATCCATGGCGAATTATAGATATTGCCCGAGCTGCATCACTATCCTTGTTTCTGGACCTGAAAAGCTCAATAACCGATTGAGTGATAACCGGCAGGGGAATCTCTTTTTCAATGCCCTCCTGGACTAGCCAGTTGACTTCTCCTGTGTCTTCAATGTAGTCAGGAACTTCTCTAATGTCCTTGAAATCGCCCAGACCTTTTTCCATCAGCTCTACCAGCCAGCTCCTTATCACAGATCCATGTGACCAGACACCAAAGATGTCACGCTTATTTAGGTCGAAATCGCTGTGCTGCAGAAGCTCGACCCCCTCGCCTATAGCCTGTAACATTCCGAACTCAATTCCGTTGTGCACCAGCTTCACAAAATGCCCGCTTCCTGGTGCACCAGTGTACAGGTAACCCCCTTCAACTGCCAGAGCCTTCAAGATCGGCTCGCAGATCTTAACAGCCTCCGGACGTCCACCAACCATGAAACAGGCCCCATGGCGTGCACCATCCATTCCACCGCTAGTGCCGCAATCAACGAAATAGATTCCTTGGTTTGAGATCTTCTCTTCTCGGCGGATGGAATCTTGATAATATGAGTTGCCACCATCCATGATGATATCGCCCTTGTCCAGGTGGGGGATCAGCTCTTTTAGCACCTGGTCAACTGTGGGTCCTGCGGGAAGAGATAGAAATATGACTCGAGGAAGGCTTAGATTTGCCAAGAAACTTGTGTAATCATCTACAACTAATACTCCCTTTTGGGTCAATTCAGGCTTTTGTCCCCTCGCCTTTCCCACAATCTTGATGCCTTTTTCCATACCATGGAGGGCAATGTTCGCGCCCATCTTGCCAAGACCGATAATTCCAAGTTCCATATTGATTACCACCAATTACTTTCAATCCCCTTGATGCTCAACCAGAATTACTCTTGCGGGCGCACCATCCGTATTCATGCGAAGTGGCAGGCCTAAAAACATGTACTCCCCTTCAGGTACTTTTGATAGATCCAGACCTTCAAAAAGTGTGAGATTGTTGATAAGCATTTCGTGCACGTCATCGTCCCCTCCAAACTTCTTTACACTCAGATAATCGAATCCGAGGGTCTTGACTCCCATCTCAACTAAGTATTTCGCTGCATCCATCTTAATGTGAACAAAGTCTTTGTTGAAGTTCCTGTAACCTGAAAGAGAGTTTTTAGTTTTAATCAATATTATATTTTTCTCGCTAATTTCTCTGCCTTCTAAATCTTCTTTATGGATCTCTTTCTCAACATGAGTAAGATCTAAGACTTTGCATTTCCCGAAGAAGCTATCCAATGGCAATGCTTCAGCACTGCTGCCTTCGTTGCTGATATGCAACCTTGAATCTACATGACTCCCAGTGTGACAACCAAAGGTAACCACAGATTCATTAGTCACATCTTCTGGGATTTGGGCATACCTACGTATAGATGGTTTTGGGTTTCCTGGATAGACAATCATTTCCTCATGTATGGGAATAGAAACATCAAAGAATCGGATCATACTGAATCATCACCAATATTAAGAGTGATCGATCTATAATATTATCCTTTTCGATCAAACGAGAAATTCAAAAAGAATCAGCCGGCCCGCTAAAAGCATAACCATAGCATTAGAGCCAATTTCTGATTATTCTACAAATCAGAAATTTGGGACTGGTACTCCCAAAACTAGAGACAAACATATAGACTCCACCCCTGGTTATCGGTATCAACCTCTAAGTTGCTTGCAGCGGGGGTGCCTATTTGACTTGAGAGAATTGGCGAAAAATTAAGAAGCTGGCAGAGCCTTTATGCAAGAGTGTGAATTTGAACTATCATATTCCCATTAATCATAAGCATGTCCTATTCTCTCTCTCATAGTAGAGATTACAGGGAGGCGGAAAAATAGTACGGTTGCTACGATGTAAATAAGAAAGAAAGGGAGTGCATCTACATGATTACATCTGGCTCTTACGTAATCAAAATCGCTATGTTTCACACGACCCTGAAATAGGCCGCCCAGTAGGCCATAGTGTTATGTTGCTATACTCCCTTGGGATTGATCATTTCTTGGAGAAATTGACTAAACTGGCCGATCGAGTCTTCTACTTCGCCGTCGGGGAAGCTGATATTAGCTCTATAGACTAAAGACAAGGCAGCATTACGGCTGTATGCCAGCTACAACAGGATAGTTACCTCCCATAATGTCTTGTTTGATGCTAGATGACCAGACGGCAGTGGGTATAGAAGCCATCCATGATGTCATCTCGGACCGAAGTGTCCAAGCATCATAGTCCAAAAGACCAAGAATAGCGGTTGCAACACTGGCACTATGCCCAGTGTAACAAATAATCAAGATCGTCCTGTCGGTCGGAAGCACTGCGAGCACATCGGGATTGGCCAAATCGCCTAACTGCACATTCACTGCACCAGGAAAATTTATCTTTCTCAGGCCGGAAGCAAATTTTTTTTATATTCTATTTTTTTATTTTATTCGAATACCCCGCAGCTTGCTGCGGGGTGCGCCGTCGCAGTTTGACTTAAGGTCTAGCACGCAAATAATCTATAGTAATAACCACTATACATTGTTTTAATAATGGGATTTTTAAGTTCAATTTCTTAGGTTTTCAACTAATGCTGCTGGATTTAACATTAGGATATGCCAATTGCTCAATAATTGAAAACATATCGTGATATTGGGACATTCATTCAGGAATTAAAGTATCTATCTCGGACGATGGCAACTAATCACGCAACCATTACTTTTACTTCAGCGGTCCTATTTCTCGTACCGTTGATGGCGCTCAACGCATAAACGGTAGTTTCCGCAGGCGAGATATAGGTGTATCCTATCGGTCCGACATAGCCAATGCCGTGATCAATATTCACGCTTGTTGCTCTTTGTACGCTCCAACTCAGGTTTGAATCCTGTCCTATAGTCACGACAACAGGATCTGCATCAAAGTATTCTATGACGGGATAGGGAGATGTAAATAGATTCAACGCAAAAATAGCTCCTGCCAATATAAATATCACAGCCAGCATTAATATGATTAGACCTTTGGGCGTATTCCAGAAAGATTTCCTTCTTTCCCAGTAGTTCATGGCATGAAGTTCATTTTTCTCGGTTATAGATAAATCTTCGGTCGATCGAAGCTATTCGAAGATTGTGTGTGCTCAACAATGCTAAATCAAGGCATTTCTGGTTAAAGTAATGGAGCCTAATATCTCACCATCAATCTAGTCAAAGTTCCAACAAGCAATAAGAATAGCGCCCATCCTGTCAATCGTTCGATTAATGCTGAATAGAAGTGACGCTTCAAGAATTGAGTATGTTCTTCTTTTTCGAAAGGATACCAATCAGAAGGAAGAGATAAAAGTGTAACGGTACTGAAAGCCACCGCCTTTATAAATTTCTTTTTGATATCAGATAAATTAATATTGGGAGAATTTTTTATTAATATTTTTGACATCATCCCAAAGATGTCAACAGAAATATAGTAGAATGAAAATAATGATAGTAATAAAGCACTAGCTAAGATGGGTTGATACCATCGAACGCCAAACCCGCATGAAATCCAGGCAAAATAATCAAAAATCTTGGCCAATCCAACGGGTCTATTAATCATTCTCCACTCTCTATATTGATAATAACAATCATCCGCATCTTCAAACTGCTCATTATTTCTAAAATTTCTGATAAAAGCTAAAAAAACTGGACCATTTGGAACAAGTCTATCTTTCAGAGTCTCCCAATTTATATTTAATAATTCGAATTTTGCTCCTACAAAGTTCGTTTGTCCGCCAAATTCTGCGCCATAGAAATCTGAGGGTTCTATGAATTTGACATACCTGAAATCCGTATTATTTTTAAAGTGAGCGCCTCTAAAACTGGATATTGCATTGAATTGAGCATTCATGAACAATGCAATAGCTCCAAATTTGGCTTCTTCAAAGTAAGATTCGCCATTAAATTGAGTATCCATGAAAGATACTGTTTCTGCGAATCTGGTTTGCTGAAATCTAGCGGGTCCAATGAAATTGGCTCTTAAAAAATTTGCCGAATTGTTAAATATTGCCAAATTGAAATTGGCACCCTTTGGGAATGAAGCCCGATCGAAAAAGGCGGATTCTTCAAAAACTGACTTTTGAAAATTCGGCTCTTTGCTAAAATTTGTGTCAATAAAGCTGACATTTCCAAGAAATCTTGTGGCTGCAAAGCTAACCGAATCCTTTAGCGTTGCATAATCGAAATTCACCTTACCGGTTATTTTTGAATTTTCAATTTCTATTTGTGGAATGACTAAATTGGAACCATCCAAATCGCCTATTATAACGACATTACTATATTTTAATGGCTCGTTATTCGTAATCTTTTGCATTATTTCTTCAGCTGAGATAGTCGAAATATATGACTCTTGAGCTATTGATTTGGGAGAGACTAATAATATAAAGATAAAAAGTATTAAAAAAATTGATTTTGAATTAATATAGCTTAGATAAATAAAGGATCCAAGATCCTTCTTTTCATCATTCAGATCCATTAGCATCGAGCTTTTTGAAGTCTCTCTAATCCTTTTTATTTTCACGGTCTCGTAATTGAAACGATTCTAGAATGCACGAACAGTTAAATTTTCAGCTTTTTTTGTATACTCATTACCTGCATCCCTATGGCCTTGGTCTTCAAGAATCGTTCCCTTGTTGGCAACGGGGTCTCCCCAATTAGGGTTGTACTTCATTGCCATATCGAAACATGGCAGAGCTCCATCTAAATCGCCAATAAGATATAAACAGATTCCCTTGGCATTCCAGGCAATATCTGAAGTAGAATTTATTTCTAATGCTTTATTTGCATTCTTAAGACCTTCTTCAGGATTTCCGGTTAGCGCTAATTTCCAACTATTCAAGGCTAAAGCCTCTTTGTATAATGGATTCAATTCTAAAGCTTTTTTGAAATTTTCTAATGCTTTCAAGTTCTCTTGATTTGTCCAATCAAACTCTCTTGGGTCAGCAATGGCAAGACCTTTGCGATACCAGGCCTCGGCATTCGTTGGATCCTTTTCAATAACTTTGTCAAAATATGAGATTGCCGCATCATAAAGTGATTTATTGAATGCATCCCTTCCATTTTGCATCAAACTTCTTATGTCATTGTCTTCATCTTGGCCAAAAGCTAGAGTAATCAAGATGCAAAATGCCGTAAGAATATAATAGCTCTTTGATTTCATGATACATAATTTGCGATTTTAGCATAAAGATTTTTTGGAAAAAGTGTTTCAAGATCATTTTGGTGATTAATAAAAAAATTTTATGTAGTTAAATAATTTTTAAAAAAGATTTATTTCTATCTTTTTTTCATCTGTCAGTTCAAGATTCTAGGTAGTGTGCCATAATTTCTGTAAATTGCCAACCCAGTATCCTACAGATCTGATCCACATCTATCAATCGTTAAATACTTTCTTCCCATCAGCCACTCTTCATTGATATCCATC
>JALHSR010000326.1 GCA_022865315.1 Methanotrichaceae archaeon
ACATTTGAGTGCCAGATGGAGCAGTTAGGACTTGATCAGAAAACAGGTTCAGATTTTTACCAGGCATGCTTCCCAGATCCCATGTATCACCTGCTTTCTTTATACTGGATTTAAAACTGTCCAAAGACACTCCATAAGGTAATCCATATGGATACGCATACAATTGCATAGAAAACAGGATTTTTTCCATTCCCATGGAGCTAACTTATAAGAAGTACCGGAACCGCCTGGTGATAGACTTTGTGCAGCGGAAGAACGATAAGCTCCTACAAAACCAAGTTGACCATCAGTATTCAGCGTACAGTACAGAGAGGTCGATATTGTCCCCAGGAGAAATTTGATCTTCCACAGGATAGCCATCGATACTTATTAGGTTGGTTGTTGAAGTAGTTGTGCCTTGGATATTTCCTCCAATAGCGATTGCATCAAATCCACCAAACATATCTTGCGCAAAAGTCAGTTGAATGATAGCCGCAGAAATCAAAAATGCAAGAACGAAAATTTTGGTCATGATTATTCCAATTTTGATGGTCAATTTCTAATTATTGCAAAAACTAGGGTGTGAGCCAGTTAACCTAGCTCAAGCAACACCTTTCGTTTTAGCAATATACTTGATAAGGTCTGGGCCGATCCTAGCCTTCCTCTGGGTCTGGTCCACCACTTCTTCCATGTTTATGCCAGAATCTGTCAGGTTCTTTATCTCATCCAAGGTGCTATCTTCTATTGTAAAGTATTCATCGAGATCCTTTCTATGGCCCCATACGTCGCCTTCTAAAAGCTCGATACCTTGCATGTCCAAAAACACTTGAATAGCATTGGACATTGTTTTCATGTATGAAGGAGGTACCTGGATCACCCTAAGCCTGGGGCTTTTTTGCATTAGGTTGAGGAAATCGACGTTTGATGCCCTAAATGCAAGGTGAATCATCTTCTCATTGGGGTTGAGATTAGGTATCTCTGTTCTGGAGCTTACTACTCGAAGTCTCATTTTTTATCGCCAGCTAATAGTAATCTATCATATTATTAATAGACACTTGCATTGTACACATCTGTATAAACCGACATCAATAAGCATTATAATAATAAAAAAAAAGATATTTTATTATGGTATATTTTCTACGAATAATTTTATAGTTAGTTGCTTTCTGATAAATATTTACTACTTTTATCAATTTTTTTGATTAAATTTTTTCATGTTGAGTGATTGCATAAGAGTTGCCCTTATAAAAAAAATTAACATTCCAATAAGCTGATATCTTAAAATTCTTTTCGATATAATTAATAAAATTTTGTAGAGAGATGCCATAATGTTAGTTTTCCTTGAAAATATATCCGGATGCCTTACTATCTGGCGTTTGATTAAAGAATCAATTTATTTGTGCCACAAAATCAATCCTGGAATCCCGATGAGTTCAATGCTTACGTTTGTTTCATCTAAAGGAACTATTAGAATAGCTTTCAAAATGCATGTGCTATTTTCTTTAATAAAATTTATATATTAATTAGACCATTTAATTCCATCATCTTTATATAAGAATTGATGGTTCCTGCTGAAGGATCAAGCGCAGTTAAGTTATTTGCTTACCGCAACCAAAGAATCCGACAAGTTAGAATCGTCTTGTTGCGTGCTTATAATGAAAGCAACTTGGGAATATGGTATAAAGAAAAAAGCTTGATTAAGCACCAGGATCGTCAAATTAATTCAATCGGGCTTTAAGTACAAAGAGCGTATAGGAGAAGGTCTTCATGGGCAGGGTAAAGCTAACTGACACGGTACTTAGGGATGCTCATCAGTCTCTGCTGGCCACGAGAATGAGAACTCGTGATATGCTCCCTATAACAGAGATGATGGATCAAGTCGGATTCTTCTCATTGGAAATGTGGGGCGGCGCTACATTCGACACTTGCATACGCTACTTGAACGAGGATCCTTGGGAGAGGTTGCGGGCTTTGAAGAAAGCCATGCCCAACACATCTATGCAGATGCTATTGCGTGGCCAGAACCTTGTGGGATATAGGCATTATGCCGATGATGTAGTTGAGAAGTTTGTCGAGAAGGCGGCAGAAAACGGAGTCGATATCTTCAGAATTTTTGATGCGGTAAATGATATTCGTAATATGGAGAAGTCTATCAAGATAGCTAAAAGAATGGGATCGCATGTCCAAGGAGGGATTTGCTACACAATTAGTCCGGTTCACACAATTGAACAATTTTCAGAATTTGCCGTGCGACTTGCGGAGCTAGGCTGCGATTCCATTTGCATCAAAGATATGGCTGGCCTTATTACACCAGAAAATGCCTTTAATTTTATAAGTTCTGTGAAAAAGGAGATAAGCTTACCAGTAAATTTGCATACGCATTGCACCAGCGGCATGGCCCAAATGAGCTATTTTCGAGCCTGCCAGGCAGGTGTTGATATTTTAGACACGGCCATCTCACCTCTTTCGGGTGGCAGCTCTCAACCTTCCACTGAAAGCCTAGTGGCAGCTCTGGAAAACACACCCTATGACACAGGATTGGATCTGGAGCTTCTTACAGATATTAAGAGATATTTCGAAAAGATTATGGAGATATATGCACCTGTTTTCAATCCAATATCAGCGCGCGTGGATACTAATGTATTGGTTTATCAAGTTCCTGGCGGGATGCTCTCGAACCTTGTATCTCAGCTTATTGAGCAGAAAGCTATTGATAAGTATGATGAAGTCTTGGAAGAGATTCCAAGGGTAAGAAAAGATTTGGGATATCCGCCATTGGTTACTCCTACAAGCCAGATCGTGGGCACGCAAGCAGTTCTTAATGTCATAACAGGCGATAGGTACAAGATGGTCCCCAAGGAAGTCAAGGATTATGTTAAAGGTCTCTATGGGAAGCCTCCAACCATGATTGACCCGAAAGTCAGGATAAAAATCCTGTGTGACGAAGAACCTATTTCGGTTAGACCAGCCGATCTCATCCAACCTGAATATTACAAAGCAAAAAAAGAGTTGGACGCTCTAGGATTAGCTAAGAAAGAAGAAGATTATTTGACTTATGTGCTTTATCCTCAAGTAGCCACAAAGTTCCTACAGGGATTGGCTAGTGAAGAGCCTCTTGTCAAGAAACAATCTGGTGCTAGCGATGCAGGCGCATTTAAGGCCGAACCTATGGCATTCAATATCGAAATAGATGGGGAGGCCTTTCTCGTGAAGGTGGCCCCAGCTGGGATGACAATAATTGAGGCACAACCTAAGGCCCCGACAAATGGTGTAACGGTACCTATGCAGGGTGTTGTGATTAGGTATAAAGTCAAAAAGGGTGACAAAGTTTCCAGAGGAGATGTGGTGGCTGTCATAGAAGCCATGAAGCTGGAGCAGAATATATTTGCTAACAAAGATGGCACCTTAAAAGAGATCTACGTAAAAGAAGGTACAACTGTTGCACCTGGCGATGTATTGATGTCCATTGAGTAGGAGAAGCAGAATCTGGGTGTAAAATGGTGGCATATAAGCGAGAGCAAGTTCTAATCGAAGCTCTTCCATATATAAGAGAATTCTCCGATTCCTTAATGGTATTCAAGATCGGCGGATCGATCATTTCCAGTCGCCAGATATTGGAGGATTTCGTCCAAGATGTGGTACTACTGCGTTACATTGGAATCCAGCCGATAATTGTTCATGGAGGGGGGCCAGAGATCTCTGAAACAATGAAAAAATTTGGCAAGAAGCCGGTGTTCGTTGGTGGCCTAAGAGTAACAGATAAGGAGACCCTTGAAATTGCCCGGATGGTACTACTGGGTAATATCAATGTGGAGCTAGTGAACCTCGTTGGAAAATACGGGGGAAAAGGCATAGGACTATCTGGTCAAGATGGCATGTTTATCAGGGCCCGGAAAAAGGCTCCCGTTAAGATCAAGGGTAAAGAACCCGTGGATCTAGGCTATGTAGGGGAGGTGGAACGCATTGATCCGGAGGTTCTGATGATAATGGCCTGCAAGGGCTACATCCCAGTGATCTCTCCAATAGCTGTTGACGACGAAGGCAATAACCTCAATATCAATGCTGATACTGCCGCAGGTGCCATAGCCATTGCATTGCGTGCCAAGAAGTACCTATCGATCACTGATGTGGAAGGGGTCCGGATGAACCCTGACGATCCAAAAAGCGTCATATCCGAATTCAAAGCCTCTGATTTCGACCGTCTAGTGGATGAAGGAATTATCAAAGGAGGCATGATACCGAAGGTGGAAGCTTGCGTCCAAGTCGTTAAAAAGGGAGTGGAAAAGGCCCATATTATCGATGGACGTAGACCACATGCCATCCTCTTGGAACTGCTAACGGACGAGGGCGTCGGGACCATGATAAGTGGAAAGTGATTTTTCAGTCTCCCAAGGAAGCTGGTCCAGCATTTAGTCGTAGAATTCGATTCCGAAAAGAAGTTTCATAGCCATTTGAATAGTTTTGTTTTCCTCTAAATTGTTACAAAACTTTTGACCTGTGGCCATTATTTGAAAATTCTCACAAATCTATTAAAATTATGCTGCAACTCCGATCATGAAAGCGAAAAAGATTAAACAAGTTTGTATTCTCAAAGCAATTTGCTTCATCGCCTATACTTCTGATGAAATTGTCAAATAGATAGCCATATAATGATCCAAAAGCCAGCATCTCTCTTTTGGGTATGAAGACTCCCAAATTGTTGATGCAAATTAACCCATCCAATTTCGAGTCAAATGTCAAATTTAGTGAGTCTATTTCTGAAAGGGTAAGTTGGAAACAAAGAAATCAAAATGCTAATCTTCGCACATGTTAATTAAAATATCAATTAAAAATTTATATGACAATATCAAAATTTAGGTAATAATAAATATATATTTTCTGTGTTAAACCATTTTTAAGCATTATCTTGGGCCAATCAGCCTATCGTTTTTATAAGGAGATTGGAAGATGTGATCCAGTCGATGTAAATTTCCAACTTGATTTGAAAAAAATATTAAAGACTGTCGGAAAATAAAAATATTAAGCCAAATGTTGGCCAGATTTGCTTGCATAAGGCGGAATTCTTATTTTTAGATCCCTAATTTATTTTAGTGCTAACTAAGAAATCTTAATTTCTATCCTCTTCTTTCTATCAGGTGATGAAATGCGAAATCCTGGTAGTAGGAGCTTCGTCAGCAGGGATCATGGCCACCCTTGCGTCAGCGAGTGGGGGGGCTGAAGTAGTCCTGATCGACAAGACTTTCGGAAACATAAATCACGCTGCAAATACTATTTTCCAGGGGATGGCTTCGCGTTCTGGCCTACAGTTTGAGAAATCTTGCATCAGAAATAAATTAGACGGCATGCGAATAGTCTCACCAGCGGGTAATGCTTTGACCATTCCTGCTCAAGGTTACTTTCTAGATAGAAAAAAATTTGACAATTTCTATATTCAGATGGTCAGGGATGCTGGTGTCGCCTTGCTTCGCCAGGAAGCAATAGGTTTGAAAACCAGAGGTATCAAGAGATCTGTGATTACTAATCAAGATGAGATAGAAGCAGATGTTATAATCGATGCTTCCGGCATTCAATCGTCCTTGGCCAGGAGAGCTGGTCTCATTTCAATGCATTATCCAAAAGATATTGCCTGGGCTATGGAGGCCGTTGTTGAACACCCTAAACTTGGAGAGGAGCGTTATTTCGAATATTTTGTAGGGAGCATTGCACCAGGCTGGAAGGCTACATTCTCACCTGCCGGGAACAATAAAGCGACATTGGGTGTTTTTGTACGCGGATATGGTCCAGAAGTTCAGTTGTTTTTCCGCAAATTTGTAGATTTTTTCAAAGAATATAAATCAAGAACTTATACAGATATCGATAATTTAAAGGTCCTTTCTGTCGTATGTGGGGGGGATCCCATCGCTGTACTCCCTGGGCAAATCGTTTCTGATGGTTTAATGGTCACCGGTGGTGGGGCAGGGCAAAGTGGTTTAGCATATGGTATGCGTGCTGGAACCATTTGTGGCCAAGTAGCCGCTAATGCGGTGCTAGCTAAGGATGTGTCTAGAAAATTTCTAGAAAGATATAAGACTAGCTGGAAGTCCCAATTTTACTGGGAATATCGGATGGGCCGAGCAGCACTCGAAACACTGAGAAAAATGGATGATAAGGAAATCGACAGATTGATCAGAGGCCTATCTGGTAAGAATATTGTTTCTAATGGATCTCTCATTGAGAAATCATTTTATGTTGCCGCCAGAGTTGCGCTTATAAGGCCAAAGGTTGTATTCGATCTGATTAGGAATTTGATAAAAGGATAGGTTTTGGAGGTATTCTGGAAAAGTCCTTTTAACTGGCAGAATAATTGTGCATATTATGATAGAGTTGACAAGTGATCCTTATATCCTAAAACCTAGGGCTACTCCCACTACAGAGGCTGACTTCAGAATTCATTTGAATATTGGATGGTGTCGTGGTGTCCTTTTCAATGTTGTGGCTTTAAAAAACTCGATAGCGATAGTGGAATATGATGCTTTACTCTGGTCAGATGAAGCCATGATGTTTCTCGAATACAAAGATTCAGTAGCTGCCTACAAAGATCTATCGTCTCGTCGTGTGCAACAGATGAATAGCTATGCTAAGAATATAGCTCGTGGTTTAGGTTATAAGAAATATACCTTTATTGTCGTGGTAAAGGCTTTGGATGAAGCAGCAACCAAGGGAGGCGTTGAGGTATTGCCACTTGTTTCGTTAGGCAATTATCAGCCTAAATTCTCATCTACAATAACTGAATTGGATTACTTGGATAAGGTGATTGCAAAATTCACGAGGGAGAATAAAGATGACGTGGTCAATGAGTTGGAGAAGCTAAGAAAAATCTTCGAGATGGAGCTTGCCTGAGAAATATGAAGGGATATGCCACAGCTTTTGGCGCAGCTACAATCTTGAATGCGGTGGCATCTTGGAAGGGTTCAGCTTTCGGGATAGGATTAAAGACTTCAGCAGAAGTTGTGCTCAATAATTCTGGCTGCATCAAAGGTGAAGTCCCCGGGATAGATACAACTCTGATCGAGAGATGTGTCGAGCTGGTGTTGGGACGATTCGATTTGCCATTTGGTGGAGTTGTGCGGACGTGGAGCGAAATCCCGGTGGCAAGCGGTTTGAAGAGCAGCAGCACTGCTGCCAATGCTGTTGTTCTTGCTACGCTTGATGCTTTAGGCGAGGATTTGGACTTGGTCGAATCAGCAAAAATCGGGGTTTCAGCCGCTAAAGAAACAGGTGTAACCGTCACAGGTGCTTTTGACGATGCTTTGGCTTCTATGCTTGGCGGGATCGTAATTACTGACAACAATGAGATGAGATTATTGAGAAGAGAAGAGCTGGATTCTGATGTGCTTCTTCTTGTGCCTAATAAGTTTCTCTTTTCAAGAGACACGGATATCAAAAGATCCAGGTTAATCAAGCCTTTAGCCGATGTTGCGTTTGATTTAGCAATGATGGGTGATTATCGAAGAGCCATGACCTTGAATGGATTCATCTATTGTGGAGCTCTTGGGCTTCCGATAGAGCCGATACTAATGGCTTTGGAATCAGGAATAACAGGAGTTAGTCTATCTGGTACTGGTCCCGCTTATGCTGCATTGCTCGATGAAGATGAAGCAGTTGAATTAGAGCGAAACTGGAATAGCCTGGGCGGAAGAGTGATAAAGACGAAGGTCAACAATAATCCTGCACTCAAGGGCAGAGGGGTTTGATGAGACTGGTTGAGCATCGCATGGTGGTCGAGGAGATCGACGACAAAATAATAAAGCTTATTCAGCAGAGGATGGAGGCCTCCAAGAAGATCTTCCAGGCAAAGAAAATGGAGGGCATCGAAATCAGCGATCAAGAGCAGGAAAAGCTTGTTCTTAGTAGAGCGATGGATCAAGCAACCGAGCTTAATCTGGATGCCGGTGCAATTCGAGATATTTTTAAAATTTTGATTAAGATGAGTCTTCAAAAACAGCAGGAACTTCAGGGTATAGATCAAGGTTGAACATGCCGGATATTGTCGTGATCTCAGGATCTCAATCAGATCAAGAGGTTGTAGACAAAATTTTGCGAAAATTGGATGAAAGAGATGCTAGCTACGAGCACAAGATCATATCAGCACATAGGAATCCTAACGAGCTGGAAGAGTATATTGAGCGATGCGATGCGAGAGTCTATATTGGTGTAGCTGGGCTTTCAGCAGCACTTCCCGGTTATATTGCTTCCAGGACGAAACGTCCGGTAATTGGTGTGCCTGTGAGCGCAAAGCTAAATGGACTGGATGCTCTTTTTTCTATAGTCCAGATGCCTCCCGGTGTGCCGGTGGCTTGTGTAGGCATTGATTCAGGTGAAAATGCAGCATTATTGGCCTTGCGAATATTGGAGGCAGGAAGATAGCTATTTATACAATGTCGTGTAGATAGGCGCTAAAAGGTGGGATTGGATGTACAAGCGGATTTTGATCGCTACTGATGGCTCTGACAAATCAAGAAAAGCCGCTGAGGAGGGCGTAGAGTTTGCTAAGGCTCTTGGAGCAAGCGTAATTGCTCTTAACGTAATTAATGAAGTCGTGATTGCAAGTGTAATAAGGCAGCTTGGATCTGACAGAAAAGAAGTTGAGGACAAGCTAAAGGTGGTAGGCCAAAAGGCAGTCGATGAGATTAAGAAGATGGGTGAAGCGGCAGGCATAAAGGTCGATCCTGTGCTGAGAATTGGTGTTCCTGCTAACACTGTCATTGATGTTGCTGGAGCCGAGAGGGCTGACCTGATTATAATGGGCAGCCATGGTGAGTCAGGGGCTTCCAAACTTCTCATTGGCAGCGTAGTGCAAAAAGTGCTATATTGGGCAACAATTCCAGTGCTTGTTGTGAGATGATTTTATTATGAGTGAGATAGTTATAGCAAGTCAATTGTTGTATATCTCTTTCCTAATTGTCTTTATATTAGGGTGTTTGGGAGCCTACTTTGCAATAAGTTTGATTGGCGGAGGAAGCTAATCGATTTTCGAGGAGATCTGACCTGCATGGTGGGTTAAATCTCCTTTAAATAAATTTAAACCTTGAAAAGCATTTTCATTTGAATAAAAAGTGTTAGCTTTTTCTTGAATTCTCTTAGATAGCAAATAATGTATTTATTAAATTAATTTTCCAATTTTTCAGTTTTATTTATATATTTAAATTCAAAAATTTTTAACACTGAAAGGCTAGGAAAAAAAATCGAGGATGCGTATTTTTCGCTTTATCTGAAAAATTTCGGCGCTGTTTCCAAAGCTCGGGCCATTAGATCAGCCGCCTTATCAATATCATTTATGCTCAACACCTCTACAGGCGAGTGGATATATCGTGTGGGTACGCTTATAACGCCGGTTGGGATGCCGGCTTTTGTGAGATGGATGGCCGTAGCATCCGTTGTACCTCCTTCGGCTGC
Source organism: Methanotrichaceae archaeon (assembly GCA_022865315.1). Classification (GTDB taxonomy): domain Archaea; phylum Halobacteriota; class Methanosarcinia; order Methanotrichales; family Methanotrichaceae; genus JALHSR01. The sequence continues at coordinate 9,415 of JALHSR010000326.1, forward strand.
TTCTAGTTGAATATGTATATCATTTTGTTTTGCTGTTTCAAGGAGCCATTCTACAACTTTGAGGCTAACAATTAAGCCTCTCCCAGAACCATCAGCTATCGGCACAACCGGTCCTTTTCCAATCTCCACCGATGCATCCTTTTTTTCAATTCCCGGATGATCTCCAGGAACAGTGACATCTGCAGTCAATGCCAAATCCGGATCAATTCCAAAAGCGCTGACCTTTGCACCCTTAAGTCCCACTTCCTCTTGTGTTGCGGCAACAACATAAATAGTTGATTTGCTCTTGGTCCTCTTTAGAGCTTCTATAATCACAACGACCCCTGCACGATTATCGAAAGCTTTACCGGTAACTCTATCTCCCTGCAAATGTACAAATCCTCTGTCCATGGAGATAGGTGTTCCTGGAACAATTCCTAGATCTTCTACTTCTTTCTGGCTTGAGCAACCAATATCGATGAACATTTCTTTTGATTCCACAACTTTCTTTTTATCCTCCTCTTTCATGACATGGGGTGGTCTGCTCCCTATCACTCCATAAATGGGCCCTGATTTTGTATGGACGACGACTCTCTGATTCAGTAGAGTCTGGTCAAACCAGCCACCAATACGTATGAATCTTATGAAACCCTTTTCGTCCACGAATTTGACCATAAGACCTATTTCATCAGCATGGGCCTCGATCATGATGGATGGCGCTGCTCCTTTTCTGATGGCTATGAGGTTACCCATAGCGTCTTCTTTAATCTCATCTACATATGAGGCGATCTCCTCTTTTATTATCTGTTGGATTGATTCCTCTCGTCCTGATATCCCGTGAGCATTGCTTAATTTTTCCAATAGCGATTCTATATCACTCATTTAGCATTACCTCGAGTCAAGTCCAAATGTAAAGCATCAATCAATTAAAAACTTAATCCGACTAATTGTAAATCTCTCTAGGCAGCTCTAATTCTTGCACCCTCATTTCTAGCTTTGGTGATCAATACATCCCCGCCCACGTCGGCTATGACCTTCCTTGCAACGGTTTCGATGTCTCTGGATTGGGAATCAGTTACTGCGTAAACGGTGGGGCCAAAAGAACTCAATCCCGAACAGGCTGCTCCCGCCGCTCTCATATCCATCATGAGTTTATGTACTAATGGATGCTGCAACATTACTTCCACGCGTTTAAATCCCAGTTCCTGAATTCTATTAACGGCGGAACCAAAGTCGTCAAGGTTCTGCTCTACAATTGAGGGGACCATTCGGACCAAAATTTGATAACAGAGTTCATGAACATCTTCCACAGGCACTGGACAATAGTCTTTAAAAATATCTATTTCCCTCTGTCCATAAGCTCCTTTAGGCAAGTTGGGTATGGCCAGAACGATCTTCCAGTCTTCGGGAAAATCGTGGCGTGTAATAACTGCTGGAGGTTTAACGCCTTTTGAAGCTGATGAAGGTCTGAAGTCTGTTTTTTGTTTTCCTGGTCCAAAGGTATGTCCTGCATCGATTATGAATCCCCCAAAATCAAATGCAGCCGTGCCAATACCACTTGTTCCACCGCGGCTGATGACCTGAGCAATTTCTTGTCCTGTGGCTTCAAAATCATAAAGCTCACAGACGGCTTTACCGGCGGCTATGCCCAGCTGGGTGCCACTACCAAGGCCAATGTGGGATCTATAAGCACCCCTTATTGAAAGTCGGATGGCGCCCAATCCGAACCTTTCCATGACCGCCTCAGCAGCAGCTTTGGCTCGATCAGCACCTTCTCCCTCTACTACCAGTACTTCGCAACGTTCCGCTTCCAGCAATATATTGGGCTCTTCAAGAGCGATACCTACTCCACCATCTACTCTACCCGATGTCCCTGTCAGGTCCGTTAGCGTCATGTGGATTCGTGACGGTGTCTGAATTATTATTTTGCGCTCATCTCGAAAACTATTAAAGGGAAATGTCTCCGTAATGGCGATCAAAGGCTCTCCGTGTCTCACGATCCTATAATCTCTTGAAAGCATTAACTCCCTAGGAAAGATATTGAAAATTTGGCTCATTTTCTTATCCGCTTGCAGGGCGCCAGCGTCGACAATGTCGCGCCGAGATTCGATGAAATGCTTCTTTAAGATGACTCCTATCGGTATATCTGCTCTGGTAAGATCATATTTGAATTCCGGCTCCAGCCGCTTAATGGGCGTATGCGAGATAGCATAAATCAATATCTCTTCATTATCTGCCCGCTTAAGTTTTACAATCCTGTGGTTGACTTCATCCCCTGGTTGGACATTGAGCTTCTCAGCTATTAATTCATCAGCTGGAACAATGCTCTGCTCAAGGGTCTCTATCTCGATCTTGCTGCCAGTAATAACTTCTAGAAGACTTGTCACGGATCCATCTGTTCCAAGAAGCATTTTTTGAACTGGGCTGAGCCTGCCAACAACGTTCTCAATATCAGTTATCTTCTGCGCTATCGGGAAAGCTGCCGGAACATACATAAGATCAATCCAGTTGCCAGGAATAAAGTTTTTCCCTTGGCAGAACTTTTCAACAAGGACGAGGTGCGATATTGGAGACATCGAGAATTTCAGGGTTTTATAAGCTCCTCCCTGAAGCAAGACTCAAGGCAGTTGCAGATCAAACTGGTTTGGGCAAAGAAGAATTATCTTGGTTCGAGGACGGCCTAAGGATTGAACAGGCTAATAAAATGGTAGAGAATGTAATAGGAACCTTTCAAGTTCCTCTGGGAATAGCTACAAATTTCATTATCGATGGCCGTGACGTCCTAATACCAATGGCAACAGAGGAACCATCTGTCATAGCCGCAGCAAGCAACGGTGCTAGAATGGTCCGTGAAAGTGGTGGTTTTTCAACTAGCAGTACCGGGCCATTGATGCGTGCCCAGATTCAGACTGTCGGGATTGCAGATCCATTTGGGGCAAGGCAAGAGATATTGATTCATAAGGAGGAATTGATAAAATCAGCAAATGAAAGAGATCCAATGTTGGTTAAATTCGGCGGAGGCGTCAAAGACATCGAGGTTTATGTAGTGGAGTCTCGAGTTGGACCAATGGTAGTAACTCATCTCATAGTAGATTGCCGAGATGCTATGGGTGCAAATGCTGTCAATACTATGGCAGAGGCATTAGCTCCACGAATTGAGGAGCTCACATGTGGTAAAGTCTACCTTCGCATAATATCCAATCTTGCTGACAAGAGGCTAGTCAGAGCCAAAGCCATCTTTAAATCAGAAGATATTGGTGGAGAGAAAGTCGTAAATGGGATAATCCAAGCCGCGGTCCTGGCAGAAGTAGATTCCTATCGTGCGGCAACGCACAATAAAGGCATTATGAATGGTGTAACCGCTGTGGTGTTAGCGACGGGCAATGATACTCGTGCCGTAGAGGCAGGAGCCCATGCTTATGCTTCCGTTGGCGGAAGGTATAAGTCTCTCACTCATTATGAAAAAAATAGAAATGGAGATCTTGTAGGCACAATAGAATTGCCTGTTGCAATAGGTCTAGTGGGTGGAGCCACGAGGGTTCATCCCGTTGCCAAGGCCAATGTGAAGATCCTAGGAGTAAAATCAGCTGACGAACTATCTAGGATAATCGCTTCAGTAGGGTTGGCACAGAACTTCGCTGCTCTTCGTGCTCTGGTATCCGAAGGTATCCAAAGGGGACATATGTCTCTGCATTCGAGGAATATTGCTTTGCAGGCGGGCGCAAGTTGTGATTTAGTTGATATCATAGCTGCTAGAATGGCAGCAGAGCGAAGAATTAGCGTGGACAGAGCCATTGAATTAATGGAAGAATTGGAGAAAAATAAAGCGTGAAACTCGGAGTCTTAGGGCCTGAAGGAACGTATTCAGAGAAAGCAGCTATGCTTTGGTCAATTGAATCTGACCTAATTTATTTTAAAGATTTTGAGGATGCGCTAATAGCTGTTGAGAAAGGCGAATTGGATGCAGGTGTAGTGCCTTTAGAGAACAGTCTAGAAGGCGCAATAGGTCTTATTATGGATCTTCTTTTAAATCTCAAGGTCAAGATTGTCGGGGAAATCAATATACCCATTAGGCATTGTCTAGTTGGGCGAGGCGAAGGAGATATAAAAGTGATCCTTTCTCATCCACAGGCGCTTGCGCAATGTCGTCAATATATACGCTCAAATTTTCCTGCGGCTGAAATAAGAACTACTGGTTCCACCAGCCATGCTGCTCGCCTAGCCCAGGAATTTCCAGAGATGGCAGCCATTGCTGGAGCTGGTGTGGCGGAGAAGTATGGTCTTACCGTGCTTGCCAGAGACATCCAGGATGGACAAGACAATGTAACTAGGTTCGTAATTGTAGGCAGAGATATTCCTCCGGCGACGGGTAAAGATAAGACTTCCTTGGTAGTCTACTTACAGCGCGACAACCCTGGTGCGTTATACGGTATACTGAAAGAATTCGCTCTAAGGAACATAAACCTGACTAGAATAGAATCGAGGCCAAGCCGAAAAAGTCTTGGAGACTATTATTTTTTTATAGACATAGAAGGTCATATGAACGACTCCCAAGTTAAGGATGCATTGCGAGGAGTAAGAGACAAATCTGCAATGGTCAAAGTGCTAGGGTCTTATCCAAGAGCTTGATCATTGCCATTCTTACATAATCCCCCCGCAATTGTGCCAGGACAACGATAGAAATAGACTTTGGAAGGCTAGCTTGGACGTTCATGACAGCAATATAGTAGGTGCTTATCTACTGAAATATGGATTATTTACATTGAAATCCAATATTTTGGCTGCGAATTTCAACCATTGTTTCAAAGTATTCTGAGAATTGATAAACAAAATTTAATTTAACTTTTTTTGATGCAGTCGTATCCAATTTTAGTGGCATCTGGGGAATTTGGGCTTTCAAAATAGATTAGAGCTAAAGATAATCATTCAAGAATAATTCACATATGCCACATCGGAAAGAGCCTAATCATAGTTCCTCATGATATTGAGATTTATCTGATCAAAATAAGCGAAAATTAATTAGGATGATTATTTTTTAGAATTATCTGTATATTGGGGAATTTAGTGCTTATCTAGAATTGCAGCATTTTTCTCAAATCTCTTTCTACTAATTGCGCTTTTCTTGGCATCTTCTTCTAGCTTCTTACATATAGGACATAACACGGTTTCTTACGGCTTTAAATGACCTTGGCATTGAATATAAAGAGTCATATTATGCTCTGGTAATACTAATTAAAATAATTTGGTCTCCCCCCCTTGGGATTTCTCTTGTGGGGGGGAGGTGGAATTCAATCTGTTCCCTGCAACTTATTGAGATCGGCAATCAGATTATCAATCATTTTGCATATCGTTCTCTGTGCCTCATGATCAATAATCCAATCGTTATCTCGATCTCCGGAGACAGAACCATCCGCTCTAGTCCTTATGACATTGGCTAGCCTGTTTATGGCTTTGGGATATTTTCTGGCATTTATGTCCTTGGCAACTTCTTCCAAATTTTCTAAAATAATACTCTTACGTCGATCTGCATTTACTTTGAAAGCGCCATTTGGAAGAGTTTTGATGTATTCATTGAGTTGGTTTGCAGATTCTGCAGGGCTCTTTACAGATTTCTTGGGAATGGCGCAGATTGTCTCAAAATAGATCTCCCCACTCCATGTTTCTCCAAAATCGTTTATTGCCTGGACTTCCCAGAAGAAAATCCCATTGTTTGAAATAGACCTAGGCGATAATGTTGAGCAATTGTATCCTATGGTCACATCTTCTGCTTTATATATTTCGTCAATGATAGTCTGATTGGCCTGATTATCTACCTTTAATCTGTATTTTGTGCTTTCAGGAACTGAAGTCCATGTAAAGATTGGCGTATTTGTAGAGACCAAGCCATTTGGTGCTATTGGATTGGCTATTCCTGGTGGAAGATCGGTAACTCTAAAGCTCATGTTCGAGCTCCATGGTCCTTTTGCATAACAATTGATTGTTTGAATCAGCCAATTGTAGTTATTTCCAGGACTGAGTGTGTCAGGCGGCGTCACAGAACAAATAGAATCCGTGCATCTGAGAACTGAATCGCCTACATTATATAATCGGTCAAGGACATTTCCTGATGCATCATAAACTATCAGATGGTAGTTGGTACTTTCTGGAACCGAGTTCCAAGAATAAGTTGGTTTAACAGTACCTATTGTACCATAGGGAGATATCAAAGTTGCCTTTCTCGGCGGGGAGGTAAAAGTGCATTTCCCTGATGCTTCTTGCTTCTGATTGACTATTATAGTGATAGGGCTTGATGTCCCAATTGCACCTTCCATGTCTACAGCTACGGCTCTTAGGGAATATACTCGTGGGGTAGCACCAATCCATGTAAAATTATAAGAACAGTTATTGCTCATATTGCAGATAGTCTTGTTATCGTAAAGTTTGTTTGAATTCTCATAGATCTCAACTTTGGTTACATTGTTGTCGCTATCCCAGGTATGAATGGTGATAGGGATAGGATCGTTGTACGAAAATATTTGCCCATCATAGGGATTGGTGATAACGGCCTTGGGAGCGTTATTTTTCGGCTTAACTGTAATTGTTACTGGACTGGATGTTTCAGTTTGATTCTTGCAGTTGATGGCGCTAGCTGTCAGTGTATAAGTACCCGGATCTACGCATTTCCAAAAATACTCCCACAAACTAATCCCATTTATATTACTATGCTTCTCGATAGCGTTTCCAAGAAAGTTGATGCCCTCAAAGAACTGAACATTTCTAATTTCTCTGTCTGCACAATTATTATTGGTACACTCAATATCTGTGACTGCCAACAAATTGATTTCCGCTGCTGAATTTGCATTATGCAGTTTGTTAATAACACATGATGATTTATCTGCAACGAATACCTCTCCATTTTCGGGGCGAATGATTCTCAGTTTCATATGGGGGATCATTGGAGTTTCGTTGATAGTAAAGGCTTTTCCAGAATTGCTTTCGTCATTGGATGGCTGTTGAGTGAATAAAATATCTGTCCCTTTTGGCTCATTAAGTCCGTTTACTTGCTCTTTACAGCCGCAGGTCGCCACGCTAGCTGAAGCGCTTAATAAGAAAACGATCATTAATAAAGCAATCTTAGGCGCTTTTCGGTTCGCCTTAACCGCTCCTATCGCTTTCATAAATCAATCACCATATTTTTTTTAAGTATATGGTTTCTAGATACTGCTAGTATAAATAACTTCTTGTCAAAAATTTTTTTATTATAATAGAAAAAGCTAGTTGTAGAAAGGTTTGGTGATATTGTCGCGCATTACAGACTTCTCTCTCTCACTTTGCTGATACATCTTGAATCTGTTCGACGATAAATCAATAAGTAATAAGCTCAGAGTTATTTCTAAATTCTGGGTAATTTAATGCAGAGAAATTGGCGTTTGACTATTTTAGTGTCGAAAAAAATTGTCAATATATCATTTATTTATTTGAGTTTTTTCCTATCTGGTCTACGGATCAAATTGTCTAAAATCTGAAATCAAACAAAAGATTAATAAAGTTAATCAGATATATAGATCAGCGGAGATGTAATAGTCCCTTGCATATGGGTAAATAGGAGGTATAAAAATGGGTGAAAAAAAGAATTACGCACTACGGGATGCGAAAGGAAACGAAGTTGGCGTTTTTAGCGGCAAGCAACCGAGGCAGGCTGCCTTGAAAGCTGCTAATCGTGGCTATACGGATATAAAGCTAAGGGAGAAGGGTACAAAGAAAGTGCACATTTTTGTTGGCGAGAGAAAACAAGTAAAAAAGCCCAAGAATGCGCCCGCTTGGATGCCCAATAAGATCTGGAAGCCGAATGTGAAGAAAGTCGGCATTGAAAAACTCGAGGAGATTTAACGATTTCAGTATAGATAATTGTAATTATTCTCCAGTTTCTGCTAATGCCAATTTAAGCAAGAAATTTTTTTGAAAAAGGGGAACTGGAGCAAACTTTTTATTTTAACAGTTTGGAAAAATAAGAAATATGAAGGTCAAAGACCTCATGAGCTTTCCATTATGCACAGTAAAGCCTGAGGATACTGTCAAAGATGTTATAGGTGCGATGACGACAGAAAAGAAAGGCATTACAGTAATAACTAGAGATGGTTTGCTAAGCAAATGCGAAGGATTCGTTACGAAAGGCGAGATTTTCATGAGAGTCTTTGTGGCTGGCCTAAATCCGATTATAGTATACCGAAATACATAAAATAATGTATTGCTAAATATATCCATATGAAGGGGGAAATCATCAGAGTTGAGTGGGCTGGGGAACTGGATGAGAGATTAAGAGTAGAAACAGATA
>JALHSR010000327.1 GCA_022865315.1 Methanotrichaceae archaeon
ATTAGAGGCAAAATTCATGCAGAGTCAGTTGTAGTCGGCGGTGAAGAAATACCAGTTGATATTGTCTTGATCTCGACTGGTATGCTTCCTGACGTGGATTTGGCCAAAAAAGCAGGTATAGAAATTGGGGAAAGTGGGGGAATTGTAACCGACCAGGCAATGCGGATCAAAAAAGGAAGACTACATCAAAATGATGTATTCTGTCTTGGCGATTGTGCTGAAGTGATAGACACAGTCACATTCCGACCTAGACTTAGCCAATTGGCTTCCACGGCGTTGATTCAAGCTAGAGTTGTGGCGGAAAATATTTTGGGTCTCGGTTCATCGTACGGGCCCTGCTTGAGTCCCACAGTGGCCAACATATCAGGTTTACAGGTAGGATCAGTTGGACTTACCACAGAGATAGCCAAAAGATATGGAATATCTACAAAAACGGGAACTTCTGTCAGATTTACAAAGGCCAGGTTTTTTCCGGAAAATAAGAGAATAATTGCTAAACTGATTTTCGGTGCCTCCAGCGGGAAGTTGATAGGTGCACAAATAATCTCTGAGGAGACTGTCGCCGAACGCATAAACGAGCTTACATTGGGAATAAAAACGGGGATAACTGCCAGAGACATATGGATGAGAGAACGATGCTTTGACCCTTCCCTAACCATGGTCGAAGATGTATTGGTTGATGCAGCGATAAGATCCAGAACCAACTTTTCTTATTAAATGATGACAGGTTCAAAGTGGCTTATGGCCAGATTTTGCGGCCTTTTTCTCGTAGGTTCTATTCCATCCTACATTGTCACAAGAAAAATCGTTTTGATACCTGTAGCGGCTCTGCCTGCCGAAAAGCTATAAATACGGTGGCAGCACTGACATTACCAAGCATATCGACGATTATTCCTATATCAAAATCCCAAAAAAACCACATCATATGGATCTTCCCCCCAAGCGTTTCGAATAGTTGGTTTTACAGCCTCCATGAAATTGTGTAAATTCTTGATCGGAGCTGCAAAGCTCACAGCCGCATATGCCGTCTATTAGACAAACAGGTATCTCAAGCCCTCAAACAAATGATTTCTTAACAAATTCTTTTCAAATATATATAAATGAGCCAAACTTTAATGAAATTTATTTACAAGCGATTATATAATTGCCCTCATTCATGAGGATGAGCATCTTTCTCCTTGTAGAGTTCTCTAGGGCGCAATGCACTAGTCGCATCTCTTCTGGCAACTCGGGCTTAAATTTGCTTCCTATTTTTATGAAGATAAAGGGATGGAAGGATATGTATCTGCGTTTCTTGTATAGATTGAATCAATATCTCAGGCAAATTCGCCGGGCATCTTCAGTTGGTTGCATCGTAGTTTCATCGTGCTGGATATAAAATGTCGGTTCATTATGTCCAGACTCATGACTATCCTGAAAACGGCCTACCTCCTCTTAATGGCTTGGTCCAAGGTTCATAAATATCAAAATGAGATTCAGAAACAACAATGCCAAGAGCATGCCCTCCCCAAACGTCATGATAGATACTCTGCTTTACAATTAAAAGAAACTTTTTCCTCAAACTTTGATTTCGCTAGTTATTGCCTATTTATGTAATCTTTCCATGCATTCATTCGCCTTGGTCCTCCCATTCTTGTCAGCTCCAAGTTCCATCCTCTTAAACTTGCCCTTTGGCTTCAGTTAATAAAAGATAGGGTCTAGCTCTGCATACTTAACCTCCATACGTTGCCTCAGATCGCTACGCTCCAGCTTTCCTTTAGGGCTAGCCAGCTCCCGCAAATTTCGTCTTATAGAGTTTGTGAGCGTTTCACTACAGAATATTGATTTCCGAATTTGCGTATATGTTCATATTTCTTTTGTGCAAAATTAACCTAAGCGTATTGTTTTCCGGCCAGGTTTTATCCGCGCAAGTCCACAGCAAGTTGGAGGCGTTCTCATGATTGGTCGTGGTTGAGTAGCCGGGGACGTTCATTGTGAAGTGGTTAATCCAAGGCCGTTCGAACTGCAGACTACTAAGGAGATACTGACCGAGCGATTGCCGATATTGCCTTCCCAGTCTCTGTACCTTTTCTTATCGACTCAATGCAATTTGATATCAGAGACTTCATATATCCCGATATGGTGTCAAATCACATCCCGTACAGGGAAGACACATGGTCTCTGAGATGTCAACCCTCAGACCATATTTATCAAGCATCTCATGAGTCATTTTCGTGAGCCTAAGCAATCGTTCAGCGCTCGGTCTTTTAGCCTCGAGCTCTCCAATTCGGCTTGGTGGTATGGATATAGGACGAAGTATGGGTATAACACCCATCTTAGCCAAATATTCTACTCCTTCTTGAACACATTCATCAGTCTCACCAAGCCCGATGATAAAGTTTGAAAATACCCTGTTTTTTCCAAATACGCTAACAGCATCTCTTAACGAGTCCAATAGGTAGTCGAACGAGAATCCTTTGCGTCCCTTACACACCTTCTGAAATATAGCTCGGTCCATTGTCTCAATATTATATTTTATCTCAATAACGCCTGCATCTTTTAGTCTCGGCGATGAATCTTTTGTTGGATGCACTGAGACGCCAATAGGCACGTTATATTTTCTCAACGCTTTTACCACGTCAACGATCCGGTCGATTTCATCTTCTGGCGACTTGGCTATCCCTGATGTCAATGCTATAGCTTTCAATTTACCATTTTTTTGCACATTTTCGACGATTTCAATGACTTCATCGAGGGTCTTGATCTTACCACCAAGCTTAGGCACCGAACAAAATTTGCAATCATAGATGCATTGTTCACTCAAAGTGATATAGGCTTGCTCAGGACAATGAGCGAGTACCATTTCTAGTGTCCCTCGTACTTGTTCTTGATCGTCCTTTAGAATTATGAAATCGCCATTTTCCTGCCTCATCTTTAGCGGCGATTCTCTATCTATTTCCAAACGCACTTGATGACCGCCAGATTTGAAGAATATCGACTTTAAACCAGTGCCCGGACCAGCAGAAGAAACGGATGGTCTGATTAGTAGCGATTCATCGATATCCACTCTTCCTATGGCAACCAATTCTGCCTTGATCTTTCCAGTCATCTCAGCCATTCAATCGCCCACCAAAATCCTCATCTTCATTAAAGTCGTATCATAAAGAAATTATCTGCTTGCTAAATGTTATCAATTCATTTATCTATTTGTAAGAATCATTTAAAATTGTAATCCTAAATATTCATGTTGAACAGAGTGGAAACATTTTTTGCTAATAGATTTTCCAGTATTTCTAGTTTATAAGAGAATCGTCTGAATTCCTCAAGGCTCAGTTTCAGTGGCCTTACGGGATAAGACGAAGCATAAATCATCCTGTCCCCTAAATAATGGTTAGCTGCATCTACCCAATCCTGCGCGCCTGCAAATCCTGGAATGAACTGGAAGAAGTCTGGAATTACCCACAGATTGCCTAAAGGTGCGTTTGCAATCATGACACCAAGCATTTCGTTTGTAAAGGGAAATGCACCATGAACAACAACTATCTGCAACGCCGAAAAATCGTTAGCCACGCGTTGAATACGTGCCGGATCCGCATACGAAATATCAGGTCCTTGCATTAAGCTGCATGTGAGATACAACACACCACCGAGTTCGACACATTTCGAATAAATGGGATAAATGCGCTTATCATCCACATAGAGAGGAGGATTACACCATCCTGGATCTACTGCGATCCCTTCAAATCCCATGCCTTTGATAGTACGTTCGATCTCATCTATAGCAGCCTCCAAGTTGCCACAATTAATGCCAGCAATGGCAACGGGAAACCTGTCACGATAAATGTCACGCAATTCAGCTATATCGTCATTTGAAATGATGCGATGACCTGCTTGTCTGCCCACTAATATTCCCTTATCAACACCTGCTTCATCCATTTCTTTTATGAATTGATCAATTGTTTTGTTAATCATTGATAGTGGACGTTCGTATCCACTTACAAGTGGACTGCGTTTTACTGGCGGACGTGATCCTGGCGCTGAAATAAGGACTTGGTTTAGACTCTTGTAATAAGGTCTTACGCGCGCATCTATTATCATTATTTCTATTCAAGTGAATAGAGCATAGATAAACATTCTGGACGCGCCTTGAAGATCAATCGCATCAAGAATAGAGCAAACTACCATATCGGAAGAATCTTCCTTTATATCATACTCTTATCTTGACATAAGTTACAGTCATCGACTGAATCGACAAATTATGATCATAATTTACAGGCTTGGCCAACCTATTGTGTAGATGGGATAAACTCAGTAACTTGCAGATCAGCCAAATAAGAGCACCTGTAATTCTTGTATGCCAGAGATTAGACTTCGGAAGGCCATCGTTCTCCTCTAGTTCCAGCGATATTGAAAGCACCATACGGAAATCCTCCGGAACAGGACTCGCCTTTATACATTTCTGCCAAAGCAGTACCGGGTAGCAGTAAAAGGAGCAAATGAGTATATTAGGATGAACGATATAGGCCCTAGTCCTTCGAAATATCTTGCTGCTATAACCCTGCAACATCTAACATTTTTGCCCTTAGGCTTGAAGATAAGATGAGGTTTCATTACTATCGTTTGCAAAGATATCCTATCTTAATCGCTGTAGATAGACTTTAGCGTACATCTTTCCGGGTTTATTCTCAAATCCGCTTCTGCCTACATACTTGCCGGAATAATCTTCATATTGGGCATTGACAGTATGAAAACCGAGATCGAGATCGGGGATATATAGATGACCTCCCATGGATGTCATTCCCTTATATTGGCCATCAACCCACACACTGGCATTGTCGATGCTTGTACTTCCATTGAATACAATAATCTCTACAGGGGCTGTAATTGCTGCTATGCTTAAGATAATAAGCAGGAAAAAGAGAAATACTACCCAAAAAAGAACCTTAGCCATCTGTCTCATGGATTCTATGTGAAACACTTGGATTAATGTACTTTCGCATTATTGATCAATCATCATGCCAATAACTAGACTTTTGATTAAGCGGTTCAAGGTGAGTCAAGCAATTATTAAGGCATGTGACCAGCTACATCGCCGAAAGGAGGAACAAAAGAACTGAAGAACATCTTTGGAAGAGCCTTTGAAAGTCAACGTAAAAATGCATAAAGGCAAACCGCATGCATGCTTGTGGTCTTCTGTCTTGCCTTGTTTCTCCTAGTTGGCACTATCACCGGCTTGCACGTTAAAATATAATTACTATTAAATAAAACAGGACCGCCTAGCTTAAAGGATATTTTTAGTTTGATCTTCAGCTCTTTTTCCCATTTCTTTGACCATCCCCTCGACTCTTATATGCTATAAAGTGGGGCGTGAATGTTTAGCGACATATAAGAAGATTGGAGCCGAATTAAATTAGCTACTGCTTGCCAGTAAAATTGAATTCAGTTATCACAGGTCGGGCATAGTGACAATTAAGAGTTACTGATGGGATTTTCGCTCGATTTCCCATGCAAAACTCGACTAGCATATCGTTTTTCATCTTCCGGGCACGAGCCCCGTCCTGAAGCTCATGAAGGTTTTACAAGTAAACAAAAATGCATGAAGAGTGAAAAACTTGCAGGATTTGGAATTAATTAAGAGGGATCTCATTTTAAACAACCGTGCATTATCGCTACTTTCGCAGTGCTAGCCTCATGAAGATATCGCTCAGGCTGGAATAAGGGAAATTCAAAGGTTGTAGATTGTTCAATCGTATAATATCTTTAACGACAACTGCTATAACAGGAGGACAGAGATTATAGCTCCTATTAGAATGACCCAGAGGATATCAACTTTGAAGATTAGCGCAATAAACGCTACTACGGCAATAGCCGCATGTGAAATATCCCATTGCATATTAGTAGCAAAGTGGAAGGTTACAGAGGCAAGCAGTCCCACAAAAGAGCATAGTATGCCGTTGACAGCCCTATTGAATCCAGGAGAGCTACTCAGTCTGTCATAATAGGGCACAGTTCCGATGACTAGTAGAAACGAAGGCAAGAAGATGCCCAATGTAGCTACAATGCCGCCGATTGGCCCATACATCATGTAGCCAACAAATGCTGCTGTAATCACAATTGGACCCGGAGTGATCTGACCAAGAACGATTCCATTCATAAATGTCTGATAATCCATCCAAGACCTAACGTCCACGACTTCATGTAACATGAGTGGAAGAGCTGCAAATCCACCTCCAAAAGCGAAAAGGTCTATCCTGAACATAAGCGCTGCCATGTCAAACAGGTCACGTTGAAGCAGAAAAAGCAGAATAAATCCAATTGCTACGGCGGACAAAATGAGCAAAAGAGGTATGGTAGTTCGAGGCGTTTCTGTCGGAGCTATTGGCCTATGTTGGATTGGTTGATCTTTGTAGATTATAAACCCTATAAAAGCTGCCAGTAGGATCACAAGAAAGGGGCTTGTTCCGAAGATAAACATGCCTGCTGCAAAGAAAGCTACAGCAAAATCTCTCCAGAGCTTTAGATAGCTTATTCCGAATGAGATTGCAGCATTGGCCACCATGGCCACAATAATTGCCTGAAGCCCACTGAATAAAGAGACGGCAATTGGAAAATTATATGTTCGAAAATATAGCGCTGAAAGAAACATTATTATCAAGAATGCCGGCAGGGCAAATCCAATATAAGTTACGGCAGCCCCGGTAACTCCCTGTGTTCTCAAACCAACGTATGCAGCCATCTGAATGGCTGTCGCCCCAGGTATAACCTGGCAGAGGGCTACACCGGCACGAAAAGTTTCGTCGTCAAGCCAACCTTTCTGCTCCACTACCATCCTGCGAATATAGGCCACCATGGCAGGCCCGCCAAAGGAGGTTGCACCTAACCTCAGGAAAGTTATGAAAAGCAAAATCAAAATTGGACGCCTGGAATGGCTCATTCCATCTCAATTACGTCTCTCTTTTAAATATTTATATGGAGGTCTCGGAAGATCTCGTTTTTCAATGTTCTCCAGTAAACATCAACCTAAACACATAATCTATGACATACAATATTCAAAGATCCTATTCAGCTTGTTCAATGGTTTATTGGCTTTTTACCGAATGCCATAATAATAGGCATCATTGACGTCCGCTGCACAATAGTATCTCTTCACGAAAGGACCCTCAATCTTTCTCGTGGCTTCCGATAAGTTGTTCATTTTGACGCTAAATCGCAACCTTAAACCTGCAGAGGTTCAAGATACTGTTTGTCAGGGGCAATCTATTCAGGCATACTGAACCGGTTGCGTCGGAAGTTCACGGTGTTGGAGGTCAGACGGGACCCACGATCTTTCAACTGCCGACCTTCTTGGAGAAAACTCACCACAACCTGATTAAGGTCGAACACGACCCGTTGCTCTACGTTGATACCAAGAAGATAGCCGAAGAGATGCTCGCCGGGAATTTTTCAGCATAATTTCTTTAAATATAACAAGCTTTTTCAGAAAATCCCAAATCTTTGTCGCAACTCATATGCGCCATCCTCCGTCCTTTTTTCAATCGTGTAGCCAAGTTTCTCTAATATGCGTACCATTTGTCTATTCTCTGCCAGAACCTCAGCGGTGAATCCAAAAAGTCCTTGTTTTCTGGCAATATACGTCAAATAGGAAAGCAGCTCCGTGCCTACGCCTTGGCTTTGGTAATTATCTCTCACAACAACGGCCACTTCGGCAAAGTGTGTATCTCCGTTTATATCATATTGACCCAAACCGATTATGGTTTCTCGTTCTTTCACATTCAATAAGGCTAAGATGACCATTCTTCTAGTATAATCGATCGCTTCATACTCTTGAAGCTTGGAGTGGGGCATATCCCTCCGAGAAGAGAAAAATCTAAGATACTTACTTTTATCTGAAAGTGCATAGAAAAAGTCTTTCAAAAGCGGTTCATCACTAAGCTTAGCTGGTCTCAACAAAATATTGAGTTCGGTTTTGGTTGTCCTCCAGGTCTCGAGTGAATCTGGATATTCACCTTTTTCTCCGGGCACGAATGCTTGGTCTTTATAGATCAGAGTCCGTTTTTTGGCTTCGTCTATTAGCCAGGGCCGAAATTTGGGATGGGCTATGGCTATTAAATCCATAGCCCTTTCTCGGATGTTCTTACCATGGAGGTAGGCTATTCCATACTCTGTCACAACATATCGCACATCTCCGCGAGTGAGGGAAACTCCTGCTCCCTCCTTGAGGACTGGTACTATTCTAGAAACCGTTCCGTCGAGCGCTGTGGATGGTAGTGCCAAGATAGTCTTCCCACCAGGTGCTAAAACAGCGCCACGCATGAAGTCGGCCTGTCCTCCAATGCCACTATAGAAAAAGCCTCCCAGTGACTCGGCGGTGGCTTGGCCGGTCAAGTCAATCTCCATAGCGCTATTGATAGCCGTCATGAGTTTGTTTCTTGCGATAACTAGTGGATTATTGGTATAATCGATCCTCTTGAACTCGACTGTAGGATTTTCATCTAAATAATCATAGGTTGATTTGCTGCCCATGCAAAAGGATGCAATAGTTTTGCCTGGATTATGGCTTTTCTTGCTATTATCCACCACTCCCTTTTTCATTAGCTCAACGATGCCATCGCTAAGCAGCTCGGTGTGTACTCCAAGGTTCTTCTTCTCCCCTAGATTGGGGACTACTGCATCCGGTATAAGCCCGTACCCAACTTGTATAGTAGACCCATCTTCGACAATTCTGGCTACGTGTTTCCCGATCTTTTGAACTAAATCGTCAGGAGCTTTAAGAGAGTATTCAAGCAGCGGTTCATCATAGCTTACTATGAAATCGATGTCCCTTACGTTAATAAATCCATCACCATGTGTCCTTGGCATATTGGAATTGACTTGAGCAATTACTGTGGAAGCCTGCTCCGTAGCGGACTTTACAATATCGACGTTTATACCGAGGCTCACATAACAATATTTATCCGGCATAGAGGTTTGGATCAGTGCCACATCTATCGGTACTATCTCTCTTCGAAATAAATCTGGGACGTTTGAGAGGAAGATTGGCGTGTAATCTGCAGCACCTCGATTCACAGCACTTCTTATGCTATCTCCAACAAAAAATGAATTGAGTCGGAAATTGTCTTGCAGCTTTTCATCAGTATAAGGCGCCACCCCCAAGGTCCAAACATGGATCAGTTCAGTATCGAAAAAGGCCTTGGGATGACTGCGTACATAATTAACTAAAGCCTGGACCAGGTACTGGGGCTCTCCGCAGCCAGTGCCTATGAATATCCGATCGCCGGCATGAATGTTGCTGAAGATCTTTTCTTCTTTAGCAAACTTTTCGGGCCAGGTCGTTCTCGTCATATCGAGAATCTTCAAACTCTCAGAGTCCATATTCTATCACCCTCACATTAATGATGCTAAAACTTAACCGAATAGTTATGTTAAACGATGCTTCTATAATATCTAAAACTGATCGATTTTAATATTGCTAATGTCATGCAGAGAATAATTGATCCAAAAATATTTTGGCTACATATTTTAATTTGCGATCTTATCACAGCAATTACAGCAAACTGAAATCAATGTCCAAAATTATTAATGGACGAATTGTTTCCGAGACATTAATCAGGCAGCCCTTGAGGCTAGAGTGCTGCTATATTCGCCTGACATAGATCTATTCTGGAAAAACTGTTCAACTTCGAGGAAAGTTGGGACGATCCCTCGGTCCAGCCAACCGCCTGGGATCGGGGGACGATATGGTCTAGTCAGGATCTATATCCCAATGCTGAGCCTTACAAGATATTCTTGGAATTGGTTGGCAAAAGCCTGGAGACATCCAGCCAGTTCGCCAACTAAACCTTGTGATAGTCGGAAGTGGTGATGGAGCCTCAAGCAAGTAACAATTCATATTTGAAAGCTTTTCTTGAATGAAACTAAAAAAGAAGATGAAGTTTTTTAACGACTATGCTGATACTAACTTCTTGCTATCACAATATAGGCAACCACAATGAAGCTGGCCAGCGCAAATGCAAAAGCTGTGACCAATCCAAAGGCGGCAGTGTCATTGAATCCGATAGCTTTTCTAGTACATCTTTTTTCATTATAGGTCTCTGTATCTCATCTCATAAATCCTCAAAGCTAAAAATTTTTTGTATATTTACCAATCTCTAATTGGTTCATGAATTCGATGAGCCCTTTTGAGGATGAAGCTAAACACCTATGGAATCGCTAGTTGACAGGGGCATTTAATATACAGTTCTCCGAAGATCTCCTCTTGCTCGAGCAATACTTGCTTGCGTTGGGCCATGAAAAGTAGCGAAATATAGTTCATCACCCGCTCTCCATCTAAGTTCCTAAATGCGATCGCTTTATTCTCCTTAAAGATCTCTACGAGGAAGGGCAAAATGGCTCCAATGCGATCCTCGATGCCTTCATCATGTGACAAATCCAATGCCTGTTCAACGACCACGTCGGTAAAACGCTCTCGCATAGCCTTTCTTCGGCCGACAATCTCGGCATTTTTGAGCTCGGCAATCAGTTCCAGCAATGTGACTGGCCGCTTTGTACGCCTGCGTATAGGCGGCTGAGGCAATAGATATTCCTCGTTCTCCTGAAATCCAATCTCATCTAAAAGAAATTCCGCCTCAGTCTCTTCCTCTTGAGGGCTTTCGAAGCTATCGGCCTTTATACGAAGAAGTATGCTAGCATAGAGTAGAGTTCGAGCAGGAATCCTGAGATCTCCCTTCTCCAAGGATTCAATATATTTGAGGAACTTCTCCGTGATTTTTATAATATCGATATCCCAGGGATCTATCTCACCGCTTCGAGCCATTTCGACCAAGACTTCTACAGGTTCGCCAAAATCGAGATCACCTTCAAGACTTCTGCTTTCAAGCGACGACGAAAGGCTTTTGACTTCTATCATCAATTCAGATCAGCTCGTACATATCCCTGTGACATTCGATATATTATTCTCCTGAATTGTCACGCCCAAGGTGAATCTCGAGTTTTGTATCATGGGTTTTCGTAAGGAGACTACTATAAACTGAGTATTCCTGGAGATCCTTTTTATTAATTTAGCAACACGTTCAACATTAACACCATCTAAGAACATATCAATCTCATCCAAAGCATAGAATGGTGCTGGACGATACATCTGCATAGCGAATATGAAAGATAACGCCATAAGACTTTTTTCTCCTCCGGACATAGCCTCCAAGCGATGGTAAGATTTTCCTGCCGGCCGGGCTTTTATGGTCATGCCTCCGTTCAATGGGTCCTCA
The DNA here is from genome assembly GCA_022865315.1 of Methanotrichaceae archaeon. Classification (GTDB taxonomy): domain Archaea; phylum Halobacteriota; class Methanosarcinia; order Methanotrichales; family Methanotrichaceae; genus JALHSR01. Next base: position 11,244 of record JALHSR010000327.1, read on the forward strand.
GGATTTTCAAGGATGAGCTCTCCATCTCCCTCAGAGAGCTCCATAAATATTTCCTTAAAATGATTATTAATTTCTTGGAAGGAAGTGAGAAAAGCCTCTTTTTTCATCTGGTCGTATCTTTCGAGCTTTTCAATGATAGCTTCACGTTCACGGCTCAGAGTAGTACTCCTATCTTGAAGATTGGTGTACCTCAGCTCCACGCGCTCATATTCGTCGATAGCTAGCATATTGACTGGCTCTAAGTCTTTCATCGACTTTTCTATTGCTTTTATTCTTTCAGCCGTCAAACTGCTGCTTGGAGGTTCTTGAGAAGAATCAACCCCACATGATTCGATCTCTGCTCTTAGGGCTTCCACAACTGATTTGGTTTCTAGTGTAGCCGCTTGTATAATCATCATACGGCTATCAATCCGTTCTCTCTCATGTTCTGCTCGGATTACCTCCTTCTGAGCAGCTTGGAATTGCTCCAAGAGATTTCCTCGCTCTCCTTTCAAATTTAGAAGCTCAGAACTTATCTCATTCTCTCTCTCTTGAGCTGACTTAAGATCCATCTCCAATTGACGTATTTTATCTTGTGCACATCGCACTCGTTCAATTGCATCGGCCTTCTGACGTTCCAAAGCATCCTTTCTCATTTGCAGTTCATGAATCCTTTGAATATCATTTTCCTCCCTGAGCTTGTCCTTGAGCATCTCTGATTCGATATCTTTTATCCGATCATTTAGCTTCTTTATCTCTGCCTCGGCAACATCTGCCTGAACTGTCAGTTGGGGAATCTCTGAGCCTAAAAGCTCCTTTTCAATTTGACCAAGCTTTTTCTCCAACTCCCCAAGAATCGCCTCAATCGTTCTTATCTCGTTATCCAGTTGAGCTAGACGATCTCTATTTGATTGGGATTCAAGATCAATATCGCTCAATCGTTGTCGTTTCTCTTGGATGGATCTCTCCAAATTAGGATGCGTAGCCAGAAGTTCCTCAAACTTGAAAGTCTTTCTCGAAATAGATTTATCAAGCTCGTCAACCTGCTTGCCGATGTTGAAGATATTAGCCTCAATCTCATCCAGCTTATCCAAACGAGAATTTCGTTCTTTTTCAGCAGCAGCAATTCTCTCAGAGATTTCCAACAGTCTCTTGCTCTCTTCAGCAGCGAATTTGATTCTGGATTTGTAATGTCCTCCGGTCATAGCTCCGGATTTTTCGACCAAATCGCCTTCTAATGTAACCATACGATGGCGCCCCATAAGTTGTCGGGCATGAGAAAGGTGTTCTACAACAAGGGTGTCTCTGAATACATACCAAAAAGCAGAATAGAACTTGGAATCGAACTCCACAAGGTTCAATGCATAATCCACTACGCCTGCCAATTTGGGTTTATCCGGCAAGCTCGCTTTAGACAATTTGTTTAACGGCAAAAAGGTTGCTCTGCCAATCTGCGATCTTTTTAGATAATCTATGGCCTGAGCAGCATCCTCATCAGTTTCTGCCACTATCGACTGCATGCGTGCTCCAGCTGCCACTTCAAGAGCAGTGGAGTATCTAGAGTCCACTTTGCCTAGATCCGCAATAGTGCCATATAATCCCCAAAGCATCTGCCTTTTCATAGCAGATCTCACGGCCTCCACGGCTCCGCTGAATCCCGATTTATCATCGACCACTCTCAGACGTCCTTCAGCTCGAGCATAATCATTATGCAACCTTTGTAGTTCCCGCTCAATCTGGGAAATCTCCTGTTTAAGGCGCGACCTAGCCGCCTCTAGATCATCTTTATCCCTTTCAAGCTCCAATGCATTGACATTTAATGAGTCCAATTCGGCTTTCAGCTCATCTACTTCCTTGCCTGAGCGATTAAGAGTCTCCAAGGCATCAGCTATGCCGGCAGCCAATTCCTCTCTTTCGAGATTTCCTCTCCGAGAAGCGTCAAGAAGCCTGTCTCGTTCCCTAATTAAATCACTTAACGTAGATTTCGCTTCTTCACGTTCATCTCGCGCTTGAGAGAGGGCTTCCATATGTTGGGAGTATCGAACATCAGCATTAGCAATCTTGGCTTTAGACTCGGAAAGGACACAAATTTGATCTCCCAATTCCCCTTTGAGACTAGCCAGTCTAAGGCTCGCATCTCTTATCCGCTCCACTAATTTCTCTGATTCCTGATGGATCTTGCTAATTTGAAGATAACATTCCTTCTGCTGCCGTTCAATCTCTGATCCCGCAACATCGGAAAGTTCCTTACATGAAGTTTCTCTCGCGATACTGCCCTTCAACTCCTCGATTTGGCGTTTGACACTGATCTGTTCCTCTTCGCCCATGTTTGTGATCTGGGAGCTTAGCCCATTAAGGCGTTCTTCTAGTTCTGACAATCTGGACCTTTTCTGCTCAAACATTTGCAGATGCAGTTCGACTCCGGCTCTGAGATCATCATAATCATTTTCAAGCTGCTTCAGCTTCTGCAAACTCTCTTTGAGTTTGGCCAGATGGAGAAAAGCTTCCTGCTTACGCAGTTCATCTCGTTGTGCCTGGTACAAGATCGCTTTGTCGCGCTCTTCTTTTAGCTTGTCTAGTTGTGCTTCAACCTCCACTAATATCACGTCGAGTCGCCCAATTCTTTCCCTGACTATTTCTAGCTCCTCCATAGCCTTCTTCTTCTTCTCATCAAATTCAGCCACCCCTGCGATTTCATCGATAATCTTTCGGCGCTCGAGGGATGTCATCCCTATTATGCGAGTAACGTCGCCCTGCATCACTATATTGTACCCTTCCGGAGTTATGCCCATTCCAGAAAGCTTGTCCTGAAGTTCACCTTGTCCACAAGCTTTACCATTAAAATAGTAAACAGAAGAATACTTGTCTTCCCTGAGCTTGACTCTCCTTGAAATTTCTATAACATCTTGCTCAATTGGAACCGAACGGCAGATATTGTCGAGCCTTATTGTTACCTCGGCAAAATCCGGGTTCTTGCCATTGTCTCCTCGATAGATAAGATCGGGAAGCCGTTCTGCTCGCATAGCCCGAGAGTTGGAGAGACATAAAGCAAAGAGCAGAGCATCTATGATGTTGGACTTACCGCTACCATTTGGCCCGGTGACTGTAATAAAATCATTTCGAAATGGGACTCGAATACTCTTCCCGAACGACTTAAAGTTTCTGAGTTCCATTTCTTTTATGAACAAGAGCTACCTCCGAAAGCTGACAGGTTTGGCTAGGATCCTTCAAGATCGAAATTCTGGATAAGGAACAAATCATATTCATCTGGACTTTCACATTTTCATATGGCTCTTTCATCTGCAAATAGGTCGGCTTCCGATTCGAGCCAAATAATTGACCTATGCTGTTCTTTTCAACTTTCAAAGCTTTCTTTGCATTGATTCAATTTTTTTGCTCTATTAATAAGGCTCTCTTCCTGCATCTTGAAAAATTTGCCAATAATTTTTACATTATGGCTGCTCATCTTATGTATTTCATTTTGTGATCTTATTTGAATACTAGCCATAAAATCTCGTGCATCAACTGAATAATAATCGTTTATACCCCCCTTAGAATTAGATTCTAGGAAGTATATATCACTTTCCCTATATTAATCTGCAATTTAATACATTTGATATATCTTTTTGTTGACCTATAATATTTATTTATGTACTTATTTTCTTAAAGCCGAATTAATCTGGAACCTTTTTAGGATTATTCCAAAATCTATTTACTCTTCGCCCAAGCCTCTACAAAAGAGATGGAAATACTTGCGGACGTGGGGGGGCGGCCCGGCTTGGATTGTCGAGGATTTTGTAGCTACTGTTACTTTAAGGGCGTAAAGGCAATTCGGCCCTTTGGTTGCAAACACTGTATGCCATTCCACAAGGGCTGTGACTACTGTTCTCGAGCAATATTGGAAGGTTACCCTGGGTTCAAACCCTTGGACATGGTTGTATTCGAAGTAGCCCAAAGAAGCTTTGGCTCTATTCCAGATAAGGTAACCATAAGCGGAGGAGGAGATTTGAGCTGCTATCCGGATCTTCTCCCACTTGCTAGAATGGTTGGACAAAGAGACGTACCCGTACATCTTGGTTACACAAGTGGAAAAGGATTCGCTAAAGGAGACGAGGCTAAGGCATTGATAGACGCTGGGGTTAAAGAAGTGTCTTTTACTATTTTTTCGTCCAACGTAGAACTTCGCCGCAAGTATATGAATGATAGACATCCGTCTGCTGCTTTATCAAATTTGAGGCTTTTCTGTCAGAATTGTGATGTCTATTGTGCTGCAGTTCTCATCCCAGGCGTGAATGATGGGCACGAACTTGAAAGGACTTGCAACGACCTGGCCGATATGGGTGCAAAAGGCCTCATTCTAATGAGGTTTGCAAATATTAGAGAACAAGGCCTGATACTGGGAAATGCTCCTATTATCCCTGGAATTGTCCCCCACACAGTACAGGATTTCAAGCGCATAGTTTCGGAGATTGCGGAAAACTATAATTTCCGTGTTACTGGCACACCTCTATGGGATCCATTCACAGGTGCCCCCTTTGCCCTTGCAACTCATAAAACCGAGATTTCCAAATTGCCTCAGGTAGAAAAGGAAGCTACAATAATTACAAGCTCCATTGCCCAATCGATGTTATCCACGATATTTGATGAGCTAGGCGGCAGGGTAAATGTCGTATCTGTAAACAAGGACGTAGGCTGTCTAATAACTATCGAAGACCTCAAGGCTCTCGACCTGAAAAATGTAAAGGACACTGTCTTCATACCAGGACGAGTCATGGCTCATGATGTCGAAATACGCAAGATCTTAAGCCGTGACGGAAGAGATAGAAGGGTGTTCAGAGGACCGGATCGATTGACTGTTGATGGGGAGATGAGCATCTCTATGGATGTCAGGCAAGTCTTGGATATGGAAATCGAAGCATTTAGAGAACTAATCGATGAGCTTAACGCTCTTGGCGTTTAGGCCGAATATAATAAATTATCGATAGTTTCAATATAGCACTAAACGAAAATTCTGAAATTAATGCTCTTAGTTCCTGGGATTCGAACAAGAACGATCATTTGAATTGCATATTGCTCGATTAATGTTCGTTTAAATACATTTGAATTGGTCAAAGATTGGTTTACTCTGAGAGATCATTTACCAAAATAATCTATACTCTTAATATGTAAGCTAAAAAAATATTAATTGACAAAAGCCAGAGTAATGGATCCAATTTTCTTGTATTAAGGCATCCGTGTCTAATAGCTATCGATCCAAGATTTCCTTGTCTTCATTCTCCCTGATAAAGCTACATCTGTCATATTTAAACGGCCAAGAGTCTGCTACGGAAAAAATTCCCCAATTTTAAATGCAGATTTGGATGAGGGAAAGAACACGAAGCGTTGATTGATCTCATATGATTCTTGTTGCGATATTTTATTAGTTTTATCACAAAATCCAAATGAACGCAATTTCTAACCAAACCAAATCTATGTCGCTATCGAAAAATGAGTTTTTGCTGATTTGCTAATCAAAAATAGGAAACTATGGAGAGATTTCTCGTTAGAAGATAAAAGAAATCAAACACTTTTTAGTAATTATTAATTCGCATTTCGAAATAAAAAAAGAGAAAATATGTGTAAGCAAAGCGGCTTACACAGCGGGCATGACCAAAGCCCTGTCGCCAGCAGCGCGGAACTCCCTGGCACCGCCCTTGCCGAAGCACAGTCTGATATCGGCGAAGTCGAACACCAATGCGGGATTGGCGAAACAGACTTTGATCAACGGGTTGGTCGCAAAGGCATCCATACGACCAGCGTGAGCTGCGCTGGATATGCCTGCGTACTCGCCCTGGTGGCCCACGTTCATGGCATAGTTCGGATAGTTGGCTCCCCTCAGCTCCAATGGGCTGCCCTCATCAGATTGATAGGAGAACACGTTGGTCGGACCGCATTGATCCTGCAAATCGTATCCGAAGAAGCCCAACCGGCCCCAGCCTTCCTTATGCAGCAACATGCTCAAGTACCAGCCGGCAAGGCCGATTTGGCTATTGCCAGTGGCAATCGCTGCCGAGATGCCGGAACATGCTGCTAAGACGGAAGCTCTCTGAGAACCGCCAAAGTGGTCTTCCAACAGAGTCGGGAATGTCTCGTACTGCTCCATGCCATACAGAGTGGCCTCTGTGGCTATTTCCTTAGCTACCTCGATAGTCTGGGGTGCCTTGGCAAATCCTCCGTACTTGTCTACAGCATAATCTACGCCATAGTAGCTGAAGTCGTCCAGCACGTCGTTAGTATAGGCAGCGGTGGCATACTGAGTGAATCCGACACCACCAGACATATAGCTGCCCAGCCAGATCTGATCATATAACATACTGCCTGCGGCGACTACGTTCAATGACACAGCCACCGGGTCCTGTGGTTTAGTCCTGGAGGTCTGAACCATATCGGCCATGAAGCCGAAGCTCAATCCGCCGGGGCTGTTAGGTCCACGGGCTCTGCGAGCAGGTAGCATATCAGCCATCTGCAGAAGAGCAGCGTGCTTGGCAGCATAAGCCAGATCAGCTACGGCGGCCTCACCAGCGCACATGTTATAGGCGTCGATGAAGGTCATACACAGCTGCATGGCGCTCCATCTGGAGGCTGTGCCACCGTCGCAAGTCCTAGAGACTATGGTGGGGATATGGATGGCCTGCCAGGTGGTCTTGCCGATGGAAGCTTTGAGCTGCTCAGCTTGATCAGCAGGGAAGAGCCTATTAATGTCGATCACATACTGATCATCGATCTCATCTGCCAGAGCATCGTCGCCAGTGAAAATGCGGACGTTGCAGTCATCCACCAGGCCAGGATTTGTCTCGCACATATGTTCCTGGACCACAGCTGCGCCAGGCATGGCGTGGTTGAGGATCTCCAGATAGTTGTTGATTGTCTCGGGAGTAACCTCCTTGCCCAACCTCTTCTCCAACACTTCGTGGGCCATGTCAAGCCCGACGATGACCGTCCTGCGGATATCGTCCCACATCTGCTGCATTGCGGGATTATTGACGAAATGCAGGTCGTCACCCTCTACTACATACTCCGTACCAGACAACTTGTAGGGAACTAGCTGCCTCTGTCCCAGAGGAATTCCGCCGCAGTGAACATAGGGATTGTAGAAGGATATGCCACGCTTACCCGCGAGCCTATTGGCCGTCTCCATGTACTCCCTCTTTCTGGCGCTCTGTTCCGGGCCAAGTCTCTTATACTCGGTCCTGGTGCCGGCAAGGTCAAAATCCTTTCCGAACTTCTTGTTAAGAGCTTTTATGAATAGCTTTTTGGTGTGCATCTTTGCCATTTTAAATCACCGACCACTTACTCGGGCCTATAGCCCCACTTGCTCCTTAGCTCCCACATGTGATGCAGCGCCTCGACAGCTTCATCATATTTCCTGGCGCCAGTCTTTCCGCCGATGGGAACACCGTCAACCCTGAATATGGTTGTCCTCTTCTTGGCCTCGGCTTCACTCATGGGCTTGCCCAGGTTGAGCTTCTTATCCAATGGTATACCAACTTGGTCCTTGACCTGGTAGACGTTGCCGTCCTTGCCCATTTCGGTCCTGGCCAGCATGTCGAACATCATACCATTCTCTTCAAGCCTCAGGGAGTGGCCGTGAACTGTGCACCCTCTCATGGAGCTTAGTGCTACATCATTCATCTCGCTATCTACTTGTTTCTTGGTATAGCTCTCGATATCCCTCTCCCTGGCCTCGATGATCTGTCTTCCGGACAGTGTACCTGGATCGCAGCCTCTGCAGTTGATAGATCCCCAGTAGGATCTCCAATAGGGGATCGATGGCGAGAAGTAGTAGGAATCAGCAAACTGGGAGTATCTTACTCGGTCTCCAGCTGCTGCGCCCGGTGTGGGCTCTACAACTTGTCTTACAGGGCAGTCGGGCTCGCCCATTTCTTTGAGGGGCGGATGGGTGCTAGGATAGTCCTGTCCGGGCTTCCTATGGCCCATGGTTAATACGATATCAGCCTCGGGAATATCTCTGAGCTTCTCGAGGTTACCGGACATGTGCTTCCTTCTGTTGATGCCAACGGAGGTGCTTCCGGGATAATATTGGGGTGTGTATGCCATATTTTATCACTCCTCTTTGTCACAAGTCACTCTTTCATCAGACAAAATGGCCAACGTATCCTTCTTGGCCTTTGGATCGATCAGCCCAAGCAAACGATTATCCTCCACTTTGCCAAATTTGGCATAATCCGAGACAGTCATACGATCGTGAAAGAACTTACCGCGCTTGATCTGGAAAGAAAAGGGCAGCGCTCGCTCACACGCCGCCTCGAGACCTTTAATATAGCTCTCATTATCCAGTTCAAGCCTGATTCTTCCAACCTTGACCCTCAACTCGAAGGCCTGATCTCCGATCTGGACGATCATATCTCTGTGCTCTTCGATGGGAATGCCCTTGCCCGGACCATATGGTACCGCCCGAGGAAGGTTGGGACCATGAACCATGATCCTCTGTAACCCACCATTATTGTAGATCTCGTTTAGCAGGCGTTGAGCCGTCTCAGGCATAAGATACCTGCTGGGAATTATTTCCACTTGGACTGTCGACGTGTCTGATATAGTGACCATGTTATCTACACAGCCTCCGCCACCGATAAAATCGGCTCACGGAATTCTTTGATCTCACCATATATGGCACCGACCAGTCCAGATGTCATCTCAGGTGTGAACATCTGAGTTCCAGCGTCCAGTGCTACTGCTGCAGCGACACATGGAATGGCAAATCCTCTGGAGTGCCTTGTCACTACGTGGTTGCCGTTGAAAACACCGGGTCCGCCGCCACCATAGATGGAGTGGCTGAAGAACGAGAAGCCAACAGCAGTACCCTGTACCCTGCCAAAGTCGCATCCTGGCAAGGAAGTCTCCTTTTCAATGATATCGTTGAAATACAACAACGTCGAAGAGACAGCCTGAGCGCCCCTCAAGGCACCACAATTGACCATTGTGGCAGCTAACACGCCAGCCGCACAATAAGCATTCCACATGGAGACATCGTTTGCCTCATACATTACGTATCCAGAGGGCAACTTCTTGCCAGCTTTTATGACCTTGTCTTCAAGCGCTCTGGCCACGCAACTTTGGACAACTGTGCCAATAGTTCCTGTCTTGCCGTTTGCTTTTACGGTCTCATATACAAGGTTGTTAGCATTCAAGCCCTGCATGGCCATGCCTAATACCTGATGCCTCTCGAAAATGCCAATGGCATTGCCCATCTCGAACTCGCCGGTATGCTCGTATATAGAAGCAAGAGCTGCAGCATTCATGGCGTTTCTCTTGGTGATGGCAGCCAGGTGGTTGGCCATAACGTTCCTCAAGGCAAAGCCCAAGCCTTCGTCGTTCTGGGGTATGTTTAGGACAGAAGCGATGTTGCCTCCATTCATGCCTACAGTCTGCGGATACTCTCCCCAAATAGCAGCATGAACCATGTCAGCTCCTGTAATGCCAACCTTGAACTGTTGAATAATAGCTTCAACCGAGGCAGCCGCAGCGGCAGTCATGCCCACAACGAACTCAGAGGCGACATTGACTCTGGCCTGTGGTATCTGAACCAGTAGCTGCTTGCCTCCGCCAAGAACCTTTACATTTGTATCGTCGCCGGGAGCCACCTGCAGCAGAGTTTTCATCTTATCTGCAATGGCATTGGCATTGGCTACAAGATCTAGGTTGAGCTCTCTGCCTTTGATTTGCCTGCGACCTCCTGCTACTTTTCCTGTTTTGAGGCCAGCTTCGGCTCCCGCTAGGTTGACGGCCACGGTACGCTTAGTGAGTGCAATAAGCCTCTGTATTGCAGCGTTCCTGAGAGGGCTGACGGCCATTAGGTCGACGCCGCTCTTCAAGAGAACCCCGCGGTCGCTATATAGGTCTATCTTGTCAGACACGTTTTTATCCTCCTTTAATTTTTTGGCAGCGGAAATTGAATCGGCTTCGGATGCTGAAGCGATAATAGGACAGCCAACGCTAAAAGGCATCATATCCAGCACCTAATAATCCGTTACAATCTAACGCCGTTTTTGCAATTGTTTCGTAGATACTTAAAGCTTTTCGTGGTTAAATCTAATGCCGTAAAAATATAAATTTATGTTTGTGTATTGCTATTATGATACATATCACTTTTTAAAATAATAATTATCTTAAAAGAAAAAATGATGGATGTTTTTGCCTTTCTGAATCTTCGCTTCTTTGAAATAGTTGGAGTGGGCTAACTTATTGCGAGATAATTAACTACCAGGGTATTTGAAGAGGGTAATTTTATTAAGAAATTGTTAAAATAATGTTCACCTTACTCAAAAAATTAACCTTTTTTTATATACTTAATCTTCAATTATTCTAAGATCAAATAAACCCTTGAATATATTACAGCATTTATTTTGATTGAGATATGTGCGATAAATTAATAATTAAAAATTTGTCTATTAATCATGTCGGTGAAAGTTTTTGATATTAAACCATAATTTTCATCGATTCGATCTATTTTGGCAATGTTTCAAAACGATTGGAAATCGAGAGTGAAAAGAAAAATGCACTCTGCGCGAATTAGCAGTTTATTGAAATTTCCAAGGCTTCAGATATACTTTGCTATGATTCTATCTTCATCAACTAATTGGCGTTCGGTTTATTGAAGAGCTTTACGAAAAATTTATATCGCCTGCCATGGTTGGAAGTGAGGAATGCATATCATCATTGCTGAGAAATATGATGCTGCCAAGAGGATTGCTCAGATACTTGCCGACTCCAAACCTAAATCGCAAAGGCTGAATGGCGTGGAGACCTTTCAATTCGATGGCAAGACCGTTATTGGATTGAGCGGTCATATTGTCGGTCTCGATTATCATCCGGGTTATAATAATTGGCAAAAGGTAGATTGCCAGGACCTCATCCGTGCCGAAATAATCAAAACATCACTGCAAGAGAAGATAATCAGAGCATTGCATTCCCTTGGGGAGAAAGCTGACAGGATAACTATAGCTACTGATTACGATCGAGAAGGAGAACTGATCGGAGTCGAAGCCCTTAGAATCGTCCAGGAATCGAATCCAGATGTAAAAATAGACAGAGTTAGGTACAGTGCAATAACCAATGAAGAAATATTTAAGGCTTTCAAGAATCCCGAAAAGGTAGATTATGATTTGGCCGCTTCCGGAGAAGCTAGACAAATCATAGATTTAATCTGGGGTGCTGTTCTCACAAGGTTCATCTCATTAACTTCGGGAAGACTGGGCAGAGATTTCCTATCCGCAGGAAGAGTGCAGTCACCAACATTGGCCTTGATTGTAGATAGGGAGAAAGAAATTGAGTCGTTTATACCTCAAGAATATTGGGAAGTATTTGTAAATCTTGATAAAGGACTGCGAGTTCAACATGCTAAAGGCAGGATCTGGGAAAAATCAGAAGTAGATAAAATTGTATCAAATATTGGAACCGAGGGCATTGTAAAGTCTATAGAGAAAAGCACCAGACATGATAAGCCGCCCACACCATTTGATACAACAAGTTTTATTTCAGCCGCTTCAGGTATTGGTTTTTCTGCTGCCAATTCTATGCGAGTAGCTGAATGGCTTTATACTAACGGATTCATATCATATCCGAGAACCGATAACACTGTCTATCCCAGCTCGATCAGCCTAAATTCTATTGTATCGATATTATCGAAGGGTTACTTTGCTCAAGAAGCTAAGAAGCTGCTGAAAGGCAGAATGATTGCCACAAAAGGAA
>JALHSR010000328.1 GCA_022865315.1 Methanotrichaceae archaeon
ACCAAGAAGTTTGGAACGAGCTGCAGAGAAGAGACAGCTCGATGCCATGAACCTCAGGGTAAAGAAAGGAATCATTCAGAATGCATCTTTTATCACCTCTGATCCAAGACATGCCAGTAAGGATGTGCCGAGAGGAGATGTCTTGCTGACTTAAGTCAGCAGGAGTTTCGACGTAGTCGAAACAATGCTAGGACGCGTAGGAGCAAAGATGGAAGCTGGGCGAAGACGGGAACCAAATCCTATTTTGGGTACAAATTGCATGGCGCCATGGATGAAGCGTATGGTTTTATTCGGAGAATTGAAGTTACAACTGCTCTCGTTCATGATAGCCAGGTAGATCTGGCCAATAAAGGTCAGGTTCGTTATGGTGATAAAGGATACTTCGGAGCAGAAACAAAAGGATATGATGTAGCCATGAGAAAAGCTGCGAGAGGACATCCATTAAACTACAAGGATGAAATGCGTAACAAGCGAATCTCCAGAAAAAGGGCTCCTGTAGAGCGATTTTTCGCCTTCACCAAGAGGATTTGCAAAACAGGTCATGTTACCGTGACAACTGTTGCCAGGGTTCGGGTGAAGATGATAATTGCTGGTTTCGTTTTCAATCTGTACCATTTGAGCTCTGCCAAGAGCAAAATTCATGCTCTAGCGTGAGCTATCGAGAACTGGATAAAATTAAGGTAATTTGAGGGATTTAATGAGCAGATGAGGATCTAATTCGATTGCAAGGATTGAAAGTGCGGATAGAAAATCGGAGTCCTCTTATGTTGGGCTATCTTATATGTCCAAAAACCGTGCCATATGTGGGATATCCTGGCATATAATATAGGGCACTCAATAGGATATTTCGAGATACCCACGTCATTTGATATCTTCCCTCCCCTTTGCCTTTAAAGGTCTCAAAAGAAAAGAGCTTCTAGAAGTTCTAAAGGAAATAGAGGTATGGATGCTGGATAGTGCCAAATAGTTGAAGTCTAGCTATAAAGGCTGGCTGCATCTTCACAATCACAAGCTTCATCTTGCTTTATTTTCATCAATCAAATGAAGCTAAAAGGTGAATCATATTGAGACTGATCGTAACCGGTGGATCGGGGTTTATCGGATCAAATTTTATCAGGTATATCTTGAATACTTTTGATCGAATTGATGTTACTAATCTCGATGCTCTAAAATATGGATCCAACTCGGAAAACCTGAAAGATCTTGAAACCAATAGCAGGTATTCTTTTATCCAGGGCGATATAGCCGATTATGCCCTGATTTCAGAGATCATTGCGGATGCGGATGTGATTACAAATTTTGCCGCCGAGACCCATGTAGATCGAAGCATCTCGGCGCCAGAAGCTTTTCTTCAGAACAATGTTATAGGTACCTTCACCATACTGGAAGCAATGAGAAAGATCAATCCGGGAGCAAAGTTAGTCCATATATCGACAGACGAAGTCTATGGAGACATAGCAGATGGATCTTTCGGAGAGGATGATGCTTTGAAGCCGTCCTCGCCTTATTCAGCCAGCAAAGCGGCTGCGGATGTATTCGTGCTGGGTTATGCCAGGACGTATGGTCTCAATGCTTCCATAACCAGATGCACGAACAATTATGGGCCTTACCAATTTCCTGAAAAGTTGATACCCAAAACGATCATCAGGGCTTTACTGGGCCTCACGGTTCCTATATACGGAACTGGCCAGAATGTGCGAGACTGGATTCATGTCGAAGATCACTGTCAAGCTGTGGAAGCTGTCATTAACTACGGTCGTCCGGCTGAGGTGTACAATGTCGCTTCGAGCGCCGAAATGACTAACCTTCAAGTGGTCACAACTATACTGGATTATCTGGGCAAGGATGAAGATTCAATCGAATTCGTTGAAGATAGGCCAGGTCATGATATAAGGTACAGCCTTGATTCAACCAAAATTCGACAGGATCTCGGATGGAGGCCAAGACATAACTTCGAGCAGGGTATTGAAGCAACTATCAAATGGTATACATCGAATGTGGAGTGGTGGAAAAACCTGGCTGATGATAAAATCCTGAGCCCCACACCCTGGGAGCTGGATTGGTAATTAGAAATGCGAATATTCGTGACAGGCGGAAGTGGTCTGCTAGGATCGAAGTTGGCGGAGGTTGCCCTCGAGAGGGGTCACCAAGTTTTCTCGGGTTACAGCCACAATTTGCCAGAAAAAGGATTGCCTATCAACTTCGACCTGGCTAGATCCGGTCTATAACTCATTCTCAACAGAAACAGCTGATACCCGTAGCCAACAAGCCCATCCTGTTCTATACTATCGAAGATGTCATTAAAGCAGGTGCCAAAGATATCGGAATTGTTGTGGGTCCAAACAAAGAGCAGGTGATCAATACCGTAAAATCTGTCGAATGGGATGCCAATATCGAGTTCATTTGCCAGCCAGCACCAAAAGGATTAGCCCACGCTATATTGGTTGCTGAGAAGTTTCTGGACGATGACAAGTTCATCATGTATTTTGGGGACAATATCGTAAAAGGTGGGATCGTCCAGCATGCCGAAAAGTTTAGAGACCTCGAGCCTGAATCGTTGGTTCTTCTAACTCAAGTCGACGAACCCCAGCGGTTTGGCGTAGCTGAACTAGACGGAGATGGTCGAGTGGTAAGGTTGGTTGAAAAACCCGATGTGCCTCCGTCCCATTTTGCGCTGGCCGGCATATATTTCTTCAAGCCGGTAATTATGGAAGTTTGCAAGAGCATTGAACCTTCGTGGCGAGATTAGCTGGAGATAACTGATGCTATACAGTGGTTGATCGACAATGGGTACCGAGTCGAGGCATCTTTTGTCGATGGCTGGTGGAAAGATACAGGTAAATCTGAGGACATTCTGGAGGCCAATAGACTGATATTGGACGATATCATGCCCAAGAATGAAGGTCTATTGAAGGATTCCAAGATTTACGGGAGAGCTGTTATAGGTTCGGGAAGCGCTATAGAGAGATCTACCATTTAAAGGTCCCTGCATAATCGGGAGCAATTGTGCAATATCAAATTCTTATATAGGTCCTTATACCTCAATAAATGACGATTGTACTATTGAAGGAACGGAGATAGAGGATAGCGTAATTCTGGCTGGTTGCTCTATATCGAATGCAGGCAGGATCCTGGAGAGCTTGATCGGCAAGAACGTCAGGATCGAGAAAAATGATTTCAAACCTACCGGGAACAGGTTTGTCGTAGGCGATAACTCCGATATTTTATTATAAATTCTGAAAGATGTCATGCTTGCTTAAATGGAGCGAGCCAGACGGGAACATAGGGGACATTATTACATATAATACAGACTGCCTCCAGTTTATTTTAAACTGATAAACGCAAAATCCAAAAAGCCATCCAATTCAAAATCCACTTACATAGCTTCTTCTTTGAAAAATAGGGTCGCAGAGGGGCTTAAATCAACGATTTAGATCAGCATAAGAGCGGCCAGACAAGAAGCACTACCCTTCTGCTTAGCTCTTCACGGCTTTCTTAAATTCCAGCATCATCTTGGAAAAGGAATGCAAAATTATGCCGGTCGGGGCCATGAATGAGCCAATCAACGTAATAAGAATCATTAACAAAGTAAGCCCGAAATGAAGTCTATCGCCATGATAGAATGTTTGCAGAAACCTCAATCCCATTCCGATGCCCACCACAGCCAAGATGATCCCTGGCACGGTGAAATAATATAGAGGCCTCCTGAGCTCCATATCCTGAAGGATTTTCACCCGGACTCTAACTCCATGAGCCATGGGGTTCTCTGAGGACTTTCCTACATCATACCTTACGTCGATCGGCACCTCCTTCACACCCTAAGTCCCGCAGCGACGGCCTCGGCCAGCATCTCGCTATCAACGACCATGCCGTTCTCTTTGAACTGAAAGACCGACTTTACATAACCGGCATAGGCTCTAAATCCACTCTGGCTGTCCGTAATTTTCAATCCGCTATTCAGATTGGTGGCGGTATCCAGAACTACTTGTCCCACCCGACGATAGACGACGTATCTTTACTATTTTCATTCAAATAGCGGCTTGCGTTCACCAAATCTGCTTCGCCTTTCAGGATAGGTTCAGCAAGTCAGGGAATGTCTGCGGGATCGTGCTGGCCATCGGCATCGATAGTGACAATAACCGCCGCTTCATCCACATTTTGGAAGCCAGTCTTCATTGCAACGCACTGCCATGGTTTAGGGGATGCCGTATAACCTCGGCTCCGGCGATCTCCGACACTTTAGACCTTGGAGCCTAAGATTGAGGTGCAAGAGGATATCGCCAGAAGAGCGAAAAAATATATAAAGAAAATGCTAGCATTCAAACCCTAAGATGAGATCGTCTTTTTTTAGTCGTTTCATCTACTATTCAGCTTATCCAATAGCACACAAGCTTTGCATAGGTCTTGGGCGCATGGTTCTCCGCAGGTCTTGCAGAACGACAAATTCGTCTGCTGCCGTTTGTCTCCGGTCAACTCAATGACCTTTTCGTAGCCTTTTAATGTGGAGTGTTTTGTCCCGGGAAAAAGGTTCTCGAACCTATTCATCATGTCTCTTACATCCGATCTCAAAGAGAGGCTCGCATAGGGGCAATCTTTGGCCTCCTCATAAAATCCCTTGACGATCCCATAAAGAGCAACTTCCTTCTCCGGGATCTCTCGAAGAGGCTTTATCCTAGGGACGAGGCCTGGCTGCGTTTTCATAGGCCTTAACCTCATAAGTCGCTCGATATCTCCCTTAAGATAATTCATCATAATCGACTGGACTTCGTCATCCAGATTATGGCCAGTAGCAACCTTGTTAGCTCCGAGGCGCTTAGCCGCTCTGTTCAAAGCATTTTTGCGAAAAACTCCACAAACAGTGCATGGCATTGCACCATCTTGGACAAGGGTATCCAGATCAAAACCATACTCGTGCCGGAAAGACAAGATCTCATGCTCGATCCCTAAATCATCTACGATCTTACGAGCAGATTTCATGGTATCATCTCTGTATCCTCTTATGCCTTCGTCCACTGTGATTGCGAATAGATCAATTTCTGTGTCTGCCAGTATCTTGTACAAGATGTAGAGAACGACAACGCTGTCCTTGCCTCCGCTCAATGCCACCGCTATCCTATCTTCGTCTTTAGCCATTTGGCCTTTGAACAATTCCTCCGTCACTTTTTGTTCGAATTGCTCTATGAAATGCTCAGCACAGAAGTGATTGGTAGAATATCGCTGGAACAATATAGCCGCATAATCACATTTGGAGCACTTCATTCCATCTCCGCTAGAGACTTTTCATGGGGAAACCAAAGGTTCAAATAGTTACAAGATAATTTATTCACAATTGTGAACCAGTCTATCTATATAAAAGTCTTTTGGCGATAACGTGAGCTGCTTTGACAATATCAAGCACGAGGTACTCCTGGAAAGCGTATCATTCAGGGAAGCCAGAAAATTCATAGAAGAGATCTCTGATGAGGTCTATTATGTTAAACCAGGATACAAGATCTTTGGTGACTGTTATTTGGTTGGAGTTCCACCCATAGCCCTGGGGATAAAGGGCATTGATTTGATTTTTCCTATCGTCAAGCCTCGTCTTGGAACTTTCGTTGGAAAAGCTAGAAACGAGAAAGAAATCGAACGACTCCGGGAGAACAACGCGTCAATCTCCGAATAATAATTGATGTCTCTATTCTTCAACGGACTTGAGTGCCTCGAAAAACAATCCCAAATAAGTTTGCAGCTTTCTTAATTGGAAGTCGGCGAGTTACCACAAGGTTGATATACAAATATTGGATATAATTTGTTCACAATTGTGAATGCTATAATAATATTAATATATGTAATCATATTCGTTGGGGGTGCAATAATCTTATGGATGGAAACAAAAGCGCTTTGCTTATGATGGGATGCCCGGAGGTACCTGTACAGATGGGCATAGTGCTATATCTCTCGAATAAGCTTGGCAAGGCTGGCTACGATGTGACCGTCGCTGGCACAGATGCAGCACTCAAGCTTCTGAAGGTCTCCGATCCTGATGAGCATTACGTCAAAAAGACCATGGAAATTGACCAATGCATAGCAGATATTGTGGAGAAGAAGATCGATTTCGACTGTTGCTTTGCCTTCATGCACAGCGATGCGGGCATGACTTATGCTGCTACGATGAGTGCAATATCCAAGGCCAAGATGTATGCGGTAATCTTCGGAAATAATGCCGAGGACGTCGCTGAAACTATTGAATTCCCGGCAGAGAAGATAGTGGCTAAGGCGGTCCACAATCCCATTCCACTCAAGAACAAAATAGACCGGGCGATACCATGAGCTGCATCGAGCAGATGAAATACAAGCTATACCTGGAACGCACTTCCTTCAAAGAAGCTAGGGAGTACATCGAAAAGAATTCGGACGAGATCTACTATGTGGAACCTGGGTACAAGATCTTCAAGGATTACTACATAATTGGAGTGCCACCAATAGCTTTGGGTGCAAAAGGCAAAGAATTACTCTTCACTTATGTGAAACCCTGCCATGGTACATTTGTCATGGCCATCGAATCCGAAGAGGAGATTCAACGGCTCAGAGATAAGGAGCAGGAGAAAGTAATAGTTTCTCTAAAGAAAGGCAGACCAAGCGCAGAGGCAACCCCGGCTAGTTATCATGATGTATGGAAAAAGTAGTAACCTATCGCATTTGCATGGGAAGGACATTTAATATGTCTCGACTGTCCCAAGAATCTCGTTCATGCGACCACTCCTGAATCCTTCCAGGTCAAGGGTGATATACTCGAATCCAATAGCTTTAAGCTTCTTGGCGATCTCTTGCCTAGAATTCGAAATTCTTTTTATATCTTCATCCAGGATTTCAATTCGTGCTAGGTGGCCGTGGGCTCTTACCCTGAGTTGATCGAGGCCCAAACTTCTTAGGTAATCCTCAGCCTCCTCGACCATCCGCAAGTTTTCTTCGGTAATCTGATCAAAATAGGGAATTCTGGAGGCCAGGCAAGCATTTGAAGGCCTATTCCAGAACGGCAAGCCAAGTTTTAGGGCTATCTCCCTTATATCTTCTTTTGATATCCCGGCATCCACAAAGGGATGCCACATCCCCTCTTCTGCACAGGCTTTAATCCCCGGCCGATAATCTTCATTGTCGGAGAGGTTTAGCCCATCAGCTATGAAAGCAATTCCACTCTCATCGGCAATATTCCTCAAGACTTTTGAGGATACCTTCTTGCATCGATAGCATCTCATCGGATCATTCTGCACGAACTCTCCGTTCGCAATAATGGAGTACTTCGCTATCTCGTAATTTAAGCCAAGAGATCTTGCTACTTCTTCAGCATGTTTTAACTCGCTTCTTGGGAGAATCTCCGAATCCAGGATGATGCACAAGGCGTTCTGTCCCAGTTCATCTTTAGAAATTTTGGCCAGCACGCTGCTGTCCACTCCTCCAGAAAAGGCCACTAAGATCTTTTCCTTCTTCATGATCTCTTTCTTAAGATCTTCCAGTTTATCCGACAAAATTTATATCGACCTCCTTTGTAGAGAGATTCTTGAGGATTCCTGACATACTCCAAGGGCTAAAGCACCTTGGGTTATATTGTTAGCTGGATTCAAGCCAGAGCAACTTTAGGGCTATCAGTGGTCCCTTCAGCCAGATCTCTTTCTCTGACTGATCGATCTATGCACGGACGCTTTGCAATG